>DASUIJ010000345.1:0-2718 GCA_036279815.1 Phenylobacterium sp.
GTGGGAGAAGCCGATCTGGCGGCCGCAGGCCCAGTCGATCGCCGCCGCGGCGACCGCCCCGGACTGGGAGACCAGGGCCAAGCCGCCGGCCTGCGGCGAGGTGCGGGCGAAGCTGGCGTTTATCCCGCGGCCCGGCGAGAGGAATCCCAGGCAATTGGGCCCCAGGATGCGCATTAGGGTCGGACGGGAGGCAGTGAGCATCTGCGCCTTGGCCTGGGCGTCCAGCCCTGCGGTGATCACCACGCAGGCGCGGCATCCGCGTTGCGCCAGCGCCTCGATGGTGGACGGTATCGTCGCGGGCGGGGTTGCGATGACGGCCAGATCCGGGACCTGGGGCAGGTCGGCGATCGTGGCGTAGGCGAGGGCGGAGTGGATGGCCGAGGCGCGGGGATTGACCGGCAGGATCGGACCTTCGAACCCTCCTTGCAGCAGGTTGCTGGCCAGCGCTTCCCCGACTGAGCCCGGAGTGTTGCTGGCGCCGATCAAGGCGATCGAACGGGGCGCGAACAGGGCGTCGAGGTTGCGAGTGGTCATGTGGCCCGGGGTTAAGGCGAATCGGTGAGGCGCCTCGATTTAAATCCAGGCGCAGGCGGCGGCTTATTCCGGCGGGCCGTACAGCCGTCGCGCGGTCGCCCGCACCTCGTCCAGGATGTCCGCCACCGCTTCGGTGGTGATACCCGGCACGATGCCGCCGAAGTGACGGTGATCGACCACGGTCAGGCCGCACACGGCGGCGACGTGGCCGTCGAAGATCTGGCCCAGCGCGTCGAGGGCTCCGGTCTGATGCACCCAGACCTCCGGGGCGCCTGAGCAGGTGAAGCTGATCAGCTGCCGGCCCGGCAGCCCCGGCTCGGTGCCCCCCGATGCCGGCAGGTAGCCGAAACCGAGGCCGAACACGCGGTCGACATATCCTTTGAGGATGGCGGGCGGTGCATTGAACCAGAACGGGTAGACGAAGGCGAAGGCCTGTACGTCCGCGAGGAGCGCCCGTTCCGCGGCGATGTCCGCCGCGGGCTGAACGCCCGCCGCTCCTGGCAGCTCCGATGCCTTCAGGCAGGGGTCGAAGCCCATGGCGTAGAGGTCCCGGACCAGGGTTTCCTCGCCCAGGCCGCGGAGCGCTTCCGCATAGGTGACGCCGATGGTCGCCGTGAGGCTATCCGCCTTCGGGTGAGCAATGATGACGGCGTGCTTCATACTGAGGCCTCCTGTCGCCAGAGGACACCGACGACGGGCCGCCAGCCTTGAGCCAGATCATGCGCGCCTTGCTCGAGTTTGATACGGATCGGAGTGACGCGCTTCGCATGTTGCAGCATGTCGACAGGAGACGCCATGGGTTCGCCTTACGGACGATCGATCGATATCCACCCTGCTGCGCTTGTCGGCGGAGTCGTCGCTCAGCTCGTGGTCAAGCCGCTTCCGCTCGACACCTTCCGCGAGAACGTGGTGGTCCTGTCGCGTGACTGCTCCGCGCTGCGGCCCGAACGGATGCTTGGCCAGAGGAAGGTGGAGATCCGCGCCGGCGACCGCAGCCTGCTGGCTTCGCCGATCATCTGCGACGATCCCGCGATGATCGGCCCCGGTGAGATCGGAATCACCGAGCCCTTGAGACACCGCCTCGGCGTGTTGGTCGGCGCATCGGTGGCGATCGCTCCGGCCCGCGCCGAGCCCAGCCTCGACCTGATGCGCGCCAAGGTCGCCGGCGAGACCCTCGATCAGGCGGACTATGACCTGATCGCCCGCGACCTCGCCAACCATCGCTGGTCGGACATGGAGATCGCCGCGTTCCTCATCGCCTGCGCCGGCTCGATGACACCGGAAGAGACCATTCTGCTCACCCGAGGCATGGTCTCGGCCGGCCGGCGTCTGAACTGGGACGGCCGGCTGGTGGTCGACAAGCACTGCATCGGCGGGATTCCCGGAAACCGCACCTCGCTGATCGTTGCCCCGATCGTCGCGGCGCACGGCCTCACCATGCCGAAGACCTCGTCGCGCGCGATCACATCGCCCGCCGGCACCGCGGACACCATGGAGGTCCTGGCCCGGGTGGACCTCGACGAGGTGGAGATGCGCGCCGTGGTCGAGCGCTGTGGCGCTTGCGTGGTCTGGGGCGGGCGCGTGAACCTTTCGCCCGCCGACGACGTGCTGATCTCTGTCGAGCGCCCCCTCTCCATCGATACGCCCCATCAGATGGTGGCCTCGATCCTGTCCAAGAAGGTCGCCGCCGGATCGAACTACCTGGTCCTGGACGTCCCGGTGGGGCCCAGCGCCAAGGTGCGCAACCTAGTGGCCGCGCGGCGCCTGAAAAAGCTGTTCCAGCGTGTCGCGAGCCACCTCGATCTCCGCTTGGACGTGGTCCTAACGGAGGCGACCCAGCCGATCGGCCGCGGCATCGGCCCGGTGCTGGAGGCGCGCGATGTCCTGGCGGTGCTCGAGAACCGGGCGGAGGCTCCTGCGGATCTGACCGCCAAGGCGCTGCTTCTGGCCGGACGGGTTCTGGAGGCCGACCCGGCGGTGTCCAAGGGACGCGGCGCACAGCGCGCGCGGGAACTGCTCGAGAACGGCGCCGCCCGGCGCAAGATGGACGAGATCATCGAGGCCCAGGGGCCGTCGCCCATCGACCCACGCCTTGGGACGCTGGTCCATGAAATCAGGGCCGGACGTGACGGCCGTGTCGAAGACATCGACTGCCTGCGCATCGCCAGGATCGCGAGGCTGGCG
>DASUIJ010000346.1:0-4361 GCA_036279815.1 Phenylobacterium sp.
CTGATCGCCGCGGCCCTGACCCCCATCGCCTGCTGGGTCGCCACCGAGATCCTGCTTGTGGTGCTGGAGCCCTGGCTGACCGCCCTGGCCGGCCAGCGGCAGGCGGGCCAGCTCGATCCCGACGCCGCCAGGGCGGTGACCGCCGTGGTCTCGGTCTTCGCCGTCGCCCAGGCCAGCCTGGTGCTGTCGGGCGGCGTCATCGCCGGCGGACTTGAGCTCGGGAGCGCCCGGCGGCGCGCCGGGACCCGCGAGCGGTCCGGCGGCGCGAGGCCCCAGGTCGTTGCGGCGCCGTCCCGCGCCCAGGGCCTGGCCCAGCGCCTCCAGGCGGGTACGCCGGCCGAAGGCGCCGTCTCGCGCATCACCGTCGCCGGCGCCCGCGGCCCCGACGCCGGACGGCCGGACCCCCGCGAACCCTCCGCCGCCCGGCCGGCGCGCCTGGGCGACACCTATCGCCGCGACCGCCTGCGCCCGCGCGCGGCCCCGAGACGGGATTCCGGAGCATGAGACGGCCGCTGATCGCCCTGGCCACGATCCTGTTCGGCCTGATCGCCCCTCCCGCCGTCGCGGCGGTGCAGCCCACGCCGGGCCTCGCCGACGCGCGCATCCGCACGGTGCGATACGATCCCGACCAGGTGATCGAGCTGACCGCCACCCTGGGCTACCAGCTCACCATCGAGTTCGGGGACGCAGAGCGCATCGAGAACGTCTCGATCGGCGACAGCCTGAGCTGGCAGATCACGCCAAATCGTCGCGCCAACCTGTTGTTCCTGAAGCCGATTTCTTCCCACGCCCGCACCAATATGGCGGTGATCACCAACCTGCGCCGCTACAACTTCGCCCTGGCCGCCCGGCAGCCGACGGCGCGCGAGCGCGACGTGGTCTACGGCCTGAGGTTCGACTATCCGGCCCCGGCGGTCGTGAGCATCGCGGCCGTCCCGCCGCCCGCCCCGCCCCGGGACGTCAATCACGCCTACAGCTTCACCGGGTCGGCCGCCAACCTGCCCAGCCGGGTGTTCGACGACGGCCACGCCACCTATTTCGCCTTCGCCCCGGACGCCGACTATCCCGCCATCTTCGTGGTCGACCAGGACCGCCACGAGGCCCTGACCAACGTGGCGTTCCGGGACGGCTACCTGGTCATCGACCAGCTGGCCCGACGTTTCGCCCTGCGCCGGGGGACCGAGACCACCTGGATCGTCAACGACGCCTACAGCCCGCCCGCCTCCGGCGCCCTGGCGCCGCCCAAGGCCGCCAAGGGAGGCCGCCCATGACCGCAACCCCGCCGCCCCCCAGCCCGGTCTTCGCCATCGGGCCGAAGACCGCCGTCGGCCGTCCGGATTCCATCCGCACCCCGATCCTGGGCGTCGGCGCCGCCTGCGTCCTCGGCGCGGTGGTGTTCCTCTCGCTCAGCCACGGCCGGGCGGCGCGGGCCGAAGCCGTCCGCCCCATCCCGCCGCCCCCGGCGCCCGCCCTGGTCTCTCCGCCCGCTCAGCCCGCCCCGCCCGCGCCGACCCGGATCGCGCCTCCGCCCAGCCTGCAGCCCCTGCCCCCGGGCCCGCCCCCCGGCCAGGCGGAGACGGAAACCCATTGGCGCGCGCCGGCCATGGTGGTCGACCTGAGCGAAGGCGCCGGGCCGGGCCAGACCCCTCTCGCCGCGGTCCCGGGCGCGGCCCCGCCCCGCCCCACGCCCGGAGCGCCCGGAGCCTCCCCCGACGAGGGGTTCGCCGAGCGGGTGGGCGGCGCAGGCGTCGAGACCGCGCACGCCACCCGCCTGCGCGACACCGCCCTGATCGCCCCCCAGGGCACGGTGATCGCCGCCATCCTCGAGACCGCCATCAGCTCCGAACTGCCGGGGTTCGTCCGCGCCGTGGTCAGCCGCGACGTCCGCGGCTTCGACGGCTCCACCGTCCTGATCCCGCGCGGCTCCAAGCTGATCGGCCAGTACCGCAGCGGCGTCGCCGTGGGCCAGACCCGCGCCTTCGTGGTCTGGTCGCGGGTGATCACCCCCGACGGCGTCTCGGTGGAGATCGGCTCCCCCAGCGCCGACGCCCTGGGACGTGGCGGACTGCAGGGCGAGACCAACAACCACTTCCTGCGCCGCTTCGGCGCCTCGATCCTGCTCTCGGTGATCACCTCGGGCCTGGATGCCCTGGGCGGGAACGACTCCCGCGGCGACACCACCGCCATCGTCATCGGCTCGCCGCAGCAGGCCAACAACATCGCCGCCATCGCTCTGCAGAAGGAGATCGACATCGCGACCACCGTCTCCGTGCCCCAGGGCGCGCCGATCCGGGTGTTCGTGGCCCGCGACCTCGACTTCACCGGCGTCGCGCCGCGCGCCCGATGACCGGCGGCGTCTATCTCAGCGCCTATCTGGAGCCCCTGGCCCCGTGGCTCCACCGCACCGACGTCACCGACATCCTGGTCAACCGTCCCGGCGAGGTCTGGATCGAGACCCGCGACGGCGCGATGCTGCGCGAGGCGGCCCCGGAGGTCACCGAGCTGGTCCTCACCCGCCTGGCCCGGCAGATCGCCGCCGCCAGCCACCAGGGCGTGAACCGCGAACAGCCCCTGCTTTCGGCCAGCCTGCCCGACGGCGCCCGCGTGCAGATCATCGCCCCGCCGGCCACCCGCGAGGGACTGGCGCTCGCCATCCGCAAACATGCGATCTCGGACCTCTCGCTGGACCAGCTTTCCGACGCCGGCGCCTTCGGTCGGCGCGCGGCGGCGTCGAGCTCGGACGACGAACTCGCGGCCTTGCTGGCCACGGGCGACCTCGCCGCCTTCCTTCGCACCGCCGTCGCCCGGCGCAAGACCATCGTGCTGTCGGGCGGCACCTCTTCGGGCAAGACCACCCTGCTCAATGCGCTGATCAAGGAGATCGGCCCCCGCGAGCGGCTGATCGCCATCGAGGACGCGCCGGAGATCCGGCTGCACCATCCGAACGCCGTGGGCCTGATCTCGGTGCGCGGTGAGATGGGCGAGGCGCGGGTCGACGCCGAGGCGCTGCTGCAAGCCTCGCTACGCATGCGCCCCGACCGCATCCTGCTGGGCGAACTGCGCGGCGCCGAGGCCTTCGCCTTCCTGCGGGCGGTCAACACCGGCCACCCCGGCTCGATCACCACCGTCCACGCCGACACGCCCAGGGGCGCCATCGACCAGATCGCCATGATGGCGCTGCTGGGCGGGCTGAACGTCGATTGGTCAGCGGTGCAGATCTACGCCCGCCAGGTGATCGACGTGATCGTCCAGATGGCCCGGGTGGACGGACATCGCGCCGTCAGCCGAGTGCTGTTTCAAGGTCAGGAATACTGATCCCGGCGGTGGCCGCCCGCGCCGCCACGGCGCCGACCACCAGCAGGACGGGACCGCCCTGGCTCCAGGCCTCCAGCCGGCCCGGCAGGTCGGCCAGCGACCCGGTCAGCAGGCGCGCGTCGGGCGAGCCCGCCGACTCCACCGCCAGGGCCGGAGTCGCGGGCGACAGGCCCCGCGCGACCAGGCCGTCGGCGATCGCCTGGGCGCTGTCGCGGGCCATGTAGAGGGCCAGCGTGGTCTCGGCGTCCAGCGACCTCGCCCATTCGGCGTCGGCCAGGCGCCCGCCCTCGATCCGGGCGGTGGCGAACACCACCCGCCGGGCCAGGCCCCGGTGGGTCAGGGGCACGTCGAACTGGGCCGCGGCGGCGCAGGCCGCCGTGACCCCCGGTACGATCTCCGCCGCCACGCCATGGGCCCTAAGGAAATCGCTCTCCTCGCCGACCCGGCCGAAGACCGAGGGATCGCCGCCCTTCAGCCGCACCACCTTCAGCCCCCGCCGGGCCAGGCGCAGCATCAGCCGATTGATGGTCTCCTGCCGCATGCTGGCGCGGCCCGCCCGCTTGCCGGTCTGGATGCGCAGGCAGGCCCTGGGCGCCAGCTCCAGGATCTCGCGGCCGACCAGGGCGTCGTAGAGCAGCGCCTGGGCGGTCTCCACCGCCCGCAGCGCGCGGACGGTCATCAGGTCGGCGGGACCGGGCCCGGCGCCCACCAGCAGGACTTGACCGGTTTCATGCGGCATTGCGGGCCTCCAGCGGCAGGTCGAGGGCGGCGAGACGCCGGGCGATCTCGGGGCGGCAGGAGCCGCAATTGGTCCCGGCCCCGGTGACGGCGCCCACGGCTTCCACCGAGACGGCGCCGGCGCGGGCCGCGTCGTCGATGGTGCGGGCGGCCACCTTGAGGCAGGCGCAGACCATGGGGCCCTTGTCGATCATGGGCCCCGGCGGGCGGCCGAACAGCAGGGTGGCGCGCGCCTCCGGCGGCAGCGCCGGCGCCTCGAAAAGCTCGGCCAGCCAGGCGCGAGGCGGCAGGGCGCCGGACGAGGTCAC
>DASUIJ010000347.1:0-6167 GCA_036279815.1 Phenylobacterium sp.
GTGCTCGGCGCCGCCGGCGGCGCGGCCATCGGCAAGAATTCCGCCGCCTGCTCCCCCGGCCAGCAACGCCAGGGCTACTACAGCCGTGGCCAGCGCTACTACGGCTCGAACTACGACAACCGCGCCTACGGGTCCGACCGCGGCTACGACTACGACCGCTCGCGCTACGACGACGACCGCGCCTCGGCCTATGACCGCTACGGCAACAGCTACCCGGTCTCCGACCGGTCGGCCGACGCCAACGGCTGCGCCCTGGCCGAGAGCCCGATCTACCTGCCGGACGGCCGGGTCCAGAAGCGCTTCGTGCGCGTCTGCCAGGACTCCAGCGGCCGCTACCAGGTGGTCGACTAAGCGAAAACCGGCCCAGGCCGGGATCGGGGCCGCTTCCTCACGGAAGCGGCCTTTTTCGTGCGTGCAGCAGGTGTTCCAGATTGCCGTCGCCGCCGGTGATAGGGCTGTCGGCGGTCGCCTGGACCGACCAGCCGGCACCCTCGACGAACGCCACGACGTCCGCCACCGCGCGGTCCCGCGCGCCCGGGTCCTTGACCAGCCCGGCCTTCCCCACAAGGTCAGGGCCCACCTCGAACTGCGGCTTCACCAGGGCGATCAGGTCGGCGCCGGGACGGGCCAGTCCAAGCGCCGCCGGCAACACCTTGGCCAGTCCAATGAAGCTGGCGTCGCAGACCACGAGGTCCGGCGCCTCCGGGACCAGGGTCTCATCGAGGCTCCGCGCGTCGGTCCCCTCCAGGCTCACCACCCGGGCGTCGCCGACGAGCTTCGGATGCAGCTGCCCGCGTCCGACGTCCACCGCGAACACCCGCCTCGCCCCGCGCGCCAGGCAGACCTCGGTGAAGCCGCCGGTGGAGGCGCCCACGTCGAGAACCACCCGCCCCTCGAGCGGGACCGGCCAGAGCTCCAGCGCATGGGCCAGTTTCAGCGCCCCGCGCCCGACCCAGGGGTGCGCCGGCGCCGCGACCAGGTCCGCCGCCTCGTCCAGCAGTTCGGACGCCTTGGCCACCCGCCGGCCATCGGCCGTCACCCCGCCCGCCTCGATGGCGGCGCGGGCCTTGGCGCGGCTCTCGGCCAGGCCGCGCACGACCAGCAGGCTGTCGGCGCGAACCCTGGACATCGGGATCAGGCGCCCGCCTTGTCCTCTTCGAACAGCTTCTTCAGCTCGTTCTTGAGGATCTTGCCGTTGGCGTTGCGCGGCAGGGTCTCGGGCCAGAACTTCACCTTCACCGGGACCTTGAACGCCGCCAGGTGCTCGGCCACGTGGGCCCGAAGCTCGGACTCGGTGGCGCTGGCGCCGGGCTTGAGGGTGACCACCGCGCCGGGCTCCTCGCCCAGGGTCCGGTGGGGAATGCCGACCACGGCGGCGTCCATCACGGCGGGGTGGTCATAGAGGATGTTCTCGACCTCGATGCAGTAGATGTTCTCGCCGCCGCGGATCAGCATGTCCTTGGCCCGGTCGATGATGAAACAGAAGCCCTCCTCGTCCACCCGCGCCAGGTCGCCGGTGCGGACCCAGCCGTCGACGAAGGTCTGGGCGGTGGCTTCCGGCTTGTTCCAGTAGCCCTTCACGATCTGCGGCCCGCGCGCCCACAGCTCACCCACCTGGTTGGGGCCCAGCACCGTGACGCCGTCGGCCGCATCGCGGATCTCCAGGTCCGAGACGGGCACGGCCGGACCGCAGCTGTCGGGACGGTTGGCGTAGTCCTCGGACCCATGGGTGGTGACCGTGGCGCAGGTCTCGGTCATGCCCCAGCCGTTGCCGGCGCCGGACTTGGGGAAGGTCTCCTTGATCTTGCGCACCAGTTCGGGCGCCGAGGGCGCGCCGCCATAGGCCACGCTCTCCAGGGACGACAGGTCGTAGTTCTTGCGCAGCGGATGCTCGATCAGCTGCCAGGCGATGGTGGGCACCCCGCCGGCCGACTGGATCTTCTCGCGCTCGATCAGCTCGAAGGCGCGGACCACGTCCCACTTGTACATCATCACCAGCTTGGCGCCGCCGGCCAGGGAGGGGTTCAGCACCGCGAAACAGCCGGTGGCGTGGAAGAAGGGCACCGAAATCAGCGAGGCCCGCTGGGGACCGTCGGGATCGGGCGCCGGGGGCTGCTCGCCCCGCCGCAGGAAGGTCCGCGCGCCCGCGATGGCGCCGGCCATGATGTTGGAGTTGACCCCGCGCTGGGTCGCCAGGGCGCCCTTGGGCTTCCCGGTGGTGCCGGAGGTGTAGAAGATGGTGGCGTCGTCGTCGGGCAGGATGTCCACCGGCGGGATCGCCTGGTCCGGCAGGCTGGCCCAGGTGTCCGGCGTCCCGATCACGCTCTCCAGCGGGGTCACCAGCGGATGGGCGATCTCTTCGCGCGAGCGGCTCACATAGACCCGCACCAGGTCGTGACAGTTGGGAAGGTGCTCGGTCATGCGCTCATAGCGCTCGGCGTCCATCACCACGACCTTGGAGCCGGAGTCGGTCAGTCCGTATTCCAGCTCCGGCCCGGTCCACCAGGCGTTCAGCGGGGTGACGATCGCGCCCAGCGAGGCCGCCGCGTAGAAGGCCGCCACCCATTCGGGCAGGTTGCGCATGATCACCGCGACGCGGTCGCCCTTCCTGACGCCGTCGGCCTGCAGCCGGATCGCCAGGGCGGCCACCGCGCGGTGGAAGGCCTCGAAGGTGACCCGCTCGTCCTCATAGACCATGAACACCTTGTCGCCGTGGACGCGGGACAGTTCCACGACCGAGCGCAGGGACGGCGGAAGGTTCTTCCAGACCCGGGTCTTCACACCGCGGATCAGCACCTCGTCCATCTCCCCGGGGCTGCCCGGGGCGGTGAGCAGGGCGTGCGCCTGGGCGATGGACATGGCGGGCCAACCGGCCGGAAGGGCCTCGGACATGGGTGTTCCTCCTGAAACTTCGCGCGGCGTCTGACTGCCGCGTCACTTCAGGTGAACAACCATAACCTAGCGTCAGACGCAAACGCCTCCGGGGATCATTTGACCCCGTACAGGGTCATCACGTCGCGACGGAACGAGGCCATGCTCTCGGGGCGCGAATAGAACATGTGGCCGCCCGGATAGAGGTTGAGCTTCACCCGCCCGGAATCCCCCATCCGGGGCATCTGGTCGACGATCAGGCGCGAGGCGAAGAACGGGCAGCTGAGGTCGTCGTAGCCGTGGACGATCAGCACCTTCATCTTCGGGTCGGCCGCGGCCGCCTGGCGCAGGTCGGTCACCGACTCGGCGGTGTTGAACCAGTTGGGCTCCCACGCGCTGCCGACGGCGTAGGACAGCGCGTTGAAGCGTCCTTCCACCTTCCAGCCGACCGTGTGGGTCATGAACTCCACCGCCGCCGAGGTGGTGGGCGCGATGATGGCGTCGAGGATCGGGTCGCCGGCGTTCTGGTTGTTCTGCCACGGGAAGGGGTCCCAGGTGGTGACGTTGGAATCGTAGACGCTCGCGAGCCGCCCCTCGCTCCGGTAGAGCTCGCGCAGGAAGGTCTGGGTGTCGACCCGACCGCCCATCCGCTTCACCAGGGCCGGGTCGAGGCCGGTGTACTTCGTCACCTTCTCGATCACCCGCGCCAGGGCCGCCGGGTCGGACTGGCCCTTCATCAGGTCCACGGCGAACTCGCCACGGGCATAGGATTCCACTTCGGCCAGCAGTTCGGGAGACAGGGTCTTGCCCTGCCGCTCGTAGTTGGCGGCGGTCATCGAGGGCAGGTTGACGATCCAGGGCATGGGCGAAAAGTCGCCCGCCACCCCCGCATGCGCGTCCAGGAACGGCGAGACCATGATCACGCCCGACGGCCCGACGCCCAGCTGTCCCTGCAGATAGTGAGCGATGGCCGGGGCGCGGAAGCCGCCATAGCTCTCCCCCACCACGTACTTCGGCGAGGCCATGCGGCCGTTCTTCACCAGCCAGTCGAAGACGATCCGCGACAGGTAGGCCACGTCCTCCTTGACCTGGTAGAAGTGCTTCTTGGTCTCCGCCTCGTCCACCAGGCTACGGGAATAGCCGGTGCCGACGGGATCGATGAACACCATGTCGGTGAAGTCGAGCCAGGTGCCGGGATTGTCGATGAGGCTGGCGGGATCGGAGGCGGAATCGCCCTGGGCGCCGAACTGGATGCGCTTTGGGCCGATGGCCCCGTAGTTGAGATAGACCGAGGCCGCGCCCGGCCCGCCGTTGAAGGCGAAGGTGATCGGCCGTTTCGGGTCGCGCGGGCCGTCGAGGACGTAGGCGGTGAACACCACCTCGGCGATCTTCTTGCCCTTCTCGTCGCGGACCGGCAGCGAGCCCACGGTGGCGGTGTAGCTCAGCGTCTTGCCGGCCACGTGGGTGACCTGCTTGACCGTGGCGTCGGCCGGGAACGGCGGCAGGTCGATCTTGTCCTTGTCGCCCCCCTCCTTGACGGACTTGTCGGCGTCCGCCTTGGGCGGGTCCGCCGCCCAGGCCGGCAGGGCCGAGACAGACGCGGTCAGCAGGACAGCGGCCATCGCCGCGCTCAAGATCGACTTCATGCAAGGACTCCCCGATTGCGCGCAGAATGGCGCAAACCGCGGCGGCCGCAAATGAATCCCGCGACAGGATTCACCGGTTTCGATCGGTTCGCGGCAATCTCCTGCCTATGGCTTCAGCGAACCGGCATAGGCGGCCAGGGCGCGGCGCGCGGCTAGACCACCGCTTCCAGCAGCTTCAGCGCGCCTTCCAGCTTGGCCTTGGCGGCCTGCGCCTCGGCCAGGCGCTCTCGGTTCTCCTCGACCACCTCTTCCGGGGCCCGCGCCACGAAGTCGGCGTTGCCCAGCTTCTTGGCCGTGCGCTCGATGTCGCCGGCGTAGGTCCCGATCTCCTTGGCCAGCCGGACCTTCTCGGCCGCCAGGTCGATGAACTCGGCCACCGGCAGGGCGAAGGTGACGCCCTGGACCACGAAGGGGATCGCCCCTTGGGGCGCGGTCGTCTCGAACCGCACCTCCGACACGCGCAGCAGCTGCGACATGATCCCGGCGTTGGACTGCAGCACGGCGCGCTGGTCGTCGGCGGCCTCCAGCACCAGCAGCGGCGGGCGGGCGGAGCCCGGAACGCTCAGCTCGGCGCGGACGGACCGCCCCTCGGTGATCGCCGCGACGATCAGGCCGATCTCGGCCTCCGCCTTGGGATCCAGCAGGCTCGAAGCCAGGTCCGGCCAGGCCGCCGAGATCAGCAGGCCTTCGGCGCGCGGCGCGCCCAGGTCGGATGTCTGCCTCCACAGTTCCTCGGTCAGGAACGGCATGATCGGGTGCAGCAGCTTCAGGATCTGGTCCAGCGCCCAGGCCGCGGTGGCCTGGGTCTCGGCCTTGGCGGCGGCGTCGTCGCCCTTAAGGATCGGCTTGGAAAGCTCGACGTACCAGTCGCAGAACGTATTCCAGATGAACCGGTAGAGGGTCTGGGCGGCGTCGTCGAAGCCGCAGGAGGCGATGGCCTCGGTCACCGCTGCGGACGTCTTCTGGGTCTCGCCGATGATCCAGCGGTTCAGGGTGCCGGTGGCGGCGGCCGGATCGAAACCCTCAGCCCGCACACAGCCATTGAATTGGCAGAAATTGGCGGCGTTCCACAGCTTGGTGCCGAAGTTGCGGTAGCCTTCGATCCGCTGGGTCGACAGCTTGATGTCCCGTCCCTGCCCCGACATCGCGGTCAGGGTGAAGCGCAGGGCGTCGGCGCCGTAGTCGTCGACCAGCTCCAGGGGGTCCATGACGTTGCCCTTGGACTTCGACATCTTCTTGCCGGAGGCGTCGCGAACCAGGGCGTTGAAGAACACCCGCTTGAACGGGACCTGCCCGGTGAAGTGGATGCCCATCATCATCATCCGGGCGACCCAGTAGAAGATGATGTCGAAGCCGGTGACCAGGGTGTGGGTCGGGTAGAAGCGGTCGTAGTCGGCGGTCTTGTCCGGCCAGCCCAGGGTCGAGAACGGCCAGAGCCCCGAGGAAAACCAGGTGTCGAGCACGTCCTCGTCCTGGCGCAGGGGCTCGTCGCGGCCGTAGAGCTCGCGCGCGGCGGCCCTGGCCTTCTCCTCGGTCTCCTCGACGAAGATCCTGCCGTCCGGTCCGTACCAGGCCGGGATGCGGTGGCCCCACCAGAGCTGGCGGGAGACGCACCACGGCTGGATGTTCCGCATCCACTCGAAGTAGGTC
>DASUIJ010000348.1:0-7803 GCA_036279815.1 Phenylobacterium sp.
GGCCGAGATCGACGCGGTCATCTCCGAGATCTCCGCTTCGGCCCAGGAACAGTCGACGGGGCTCGCCCAGGTCAATGTCGCGGTCAACCAGATGGACCAGGTGGTCCAGCAGAACGCCGCCATGGTGGAGCAGTCCACCGCGGCCGCCCATTCCCTGAAGGGAGAGACCGCCGAGCTGGTCCGCCTGGTCTCCGCTTTCCAGGTCGGGAGCGCACGCAACCTGACCCCGGCCGCGCCACGGCTGGCGTCCGCCGGCTCCGCCGCCAGGCCTTCGCCGGCCCGGGCGATGCGCAGCAAGGTCGCCGCCAGCTTCGGCGGCGCCGCACCCGCCAGCGACGCCTGGGAGGAGTTCTGAGCGTGGCCGAGTTCCAGACCGACCTCCCACCCGTCGGCGCCGAGCTGATCACGGTGCAGATCGACGACCAGCAGTTCGCCATCGACATCATGTCGGTCCGCGAAATCCGGGGCTGGGCGCCGTCGACCCCGCTGCCCCACGCGCCGCCCTTCGTCCACGGCATGATCAACCTTCGCGGCGTGATCCTGCCGGTCGTGGACCTGGGATCGCGCCTGGGCCTGGCCCGGACCCAGCCCGACAGCTCGTCGGTGGTGGTGGTGGCCCAGATTCACGGCCGCCAGGTGGGCCTTCTGGTCGACGCGGTCTGCGACATCCTCCTGGTCACCGAGAACATGCTCCAGGAGACACCGGAAGTGGGCGCCCCCGGGGTTCGCAACTTCGTGCAGGGGGTGATGACCACCGAAACCGGCATCGTCACCCTGCTTTGCCTCGACAGGGTGCTCCCAATCGAAATAGGGGACGATCTGAGGATCGAGACCCCGACCGCCAGGGCGGCCTGAAGGAGACCCAAGGTGAATTCCGAAGTTCTCATCCAGCATTTCGATCGGGCGCAACGCCTTTCGAGCACCGGAAGCTGGGAATGGGACATCGTCACGAACGACATCATCTGGTCACCCCAGATCTTCCGGACGTTCGGCCTGGCCCCGGATGTTTTCAAACCCACCTACCCGGCGTTTCTTGAACGGGTCCATCCCGACGACCGCGCGCTCGTCGCGGCGCGGGTCCAGCGCGCGATCGACGGCGTTGAGGCCTACGACCTGGACCACCGGATCGTGCTGCCCGACGGGAGCGTGCGGATCGTCCACGAACAGGGCGAGGTGGAGTACGCCCCCGACGGCCGGGCCATGAGGCTGCTGGGCGCCGTGCAGGATGTCACCGACCTTCGCGACATGGAGGCGGCTTCGAGGCGAATCCAGAACACCCTGGCGACCATGCTCAAGATCTCGCCGGAAGCGATCATCGTCACCGACACATCGGCGCGGATCCAGCTGTTCAGCGCCGGGGCGGAGGCGATGTTCGGCTACGCCGCCCACGAGGTGATCGGGCTTGGCGTCGAGCACCTCATGCCGCCGCGCTATCGTCACGATCACCAGCAGAAGGTCGAGGGCTTCGCCCAGGGCGCCAAGCCCAGCATGCGCATGCATGAGCGCTCGAGAATCGCCGGCCTGCGCAAGAACGGCGAGGAGTTCCCCGCCGAGGCCTCGCTGGCGAAGCTGGAAACCCTCGACGGGTTCGCCTTCACGACGATCGTGCGCGATCTTACCGAATGGACGTCCGCCGAGAGCCGCCTGACCGAGGCGAGGGAGCGTGCGGAGCGGGCGAACATCGCCAAGTCCAGCTTCCTCGCCAATATGAGCCACGAGATCCGGACCCCCCTGAACGGCGTCCTGGGCATCGCCGGGGCGCTGGCGCGAACGACCCTGAGCGCGAAACAGCAGGAGATGGTCCAGCTGATCGAGACGTCGGGGCGCGCGCTGGAGGGCCTGCTGAGCGACATCCTGGACCTCGCCAAGATCGACGCGGGCCGGATGACGCTGCGGGCCGAGTCCTTTGATCTCAACGCCGTCGTCCGCGACACCCTGGCTCTCTTCCGGGCGAGCGCGTCTCAGAAGGGCGTCGGGATGAGCGAGAATATCGCCGCGTCGGCGTGCGGCCAGTTCCTGGGCGACGATCTCAAGATCCGGCAGATTCTTTCAAATCTCCTCAGCAATTCCGTCAAGTTCACCGAGCGGGGCGAGATTGTCCTGACCGTCTCCGAGGCGGAGTGCGGCGAAGACGGATGCCGCATCCGGTTCATTGTCCGGGACACCGGGATCGGGTTTGCGCCGGAGATCGCCTCCAGCCTTTTCGAACGGTTCGAGCAGGCGGACGGCTCGATCACCCGCAGGTTCGGCGGCACCGGCCTGGGTCTCGCGATCTCGAAATCGCTGGTCGAGCTGATGGGGGGATCCATTTCGGCGACCTCGACGCCGGGCCGCGGATCGACCTTCACTTTCGAGCTGCTACTGCAACGGGCGCAGAACGAGGTCGCCGTCGGGCCGGTGTCAGGCGGCGCCCAGGCCCCGGTCTGGAAGCAGCCCATGCGCATCCTCCTGGCTGAGGATCATCCGATCAATCGGCTGACCGTTCAGATGATCCTCGACGACCTGCCCATCGACCTCACCTGCGTCGAAAACGGGCAGGAAGCGGTCCTCGAGGCTGAGAGGCAGGCCTTCGACCTCATCTTCATGGATATGCAGATGCCGGTCATGGACGGCCTCACGGCCATCCGTCACATCCGTGAACGCGAAACGTCGATCGGCAGCCAAAGCGTTCCCATCTGCGTCCTGACCGCCAACGCCCTGCCAGAGCATCAGGATGAGGCGCGCGGCGCCGGCGCCGACGTTTTCCTGACCAAACCCCTCAACGCCGGAACCTTGATCGCCCTGGTCTGCGATATCGCCGACGGACTTGAATACCGACCGCGAGACTGACGGCTCCGCTGCGCCGGACCGGCTCAGGCGGGACCGGCGACCACCTCGAGATGCGGGACGCCCGACAGTTCGAGGCGGATATGGCCACGGCCGGGCCGGGTCAGCCTTACGGGGGCTGCCTTTTCCTCCAGCCGCCGGCGCAGCAGGATGAGGCGGGTCTCCAGGTTGTCCTTCAGGTCGGGCAGCCGCAGCGCCGCGTCCAGGCGCAGTTCGCGGTTCGTGAAGTCGACACGGCCGGTTTCCGAATGAGCCGTGAGGAAATAGAACAGCAGTCGTCCGGGAACCCCCTTGATAAGATAGGCGTCGTCGATGAACAGGCTGTCGTCGAAGGCGTAGTAGCGCACCCGGAACGCGGGGCCGGGCGCGGCGGCCTGAGCCCGGTCGCTGGCCGGACGCGATCCGCCGGCGCCCTCCAGGTCCCACAGGCGCAGGCACGCCGCCAGCTGGGCGGCGATCATCACCAGGATGTCCTCGTCCGCCTGGGTGAACCGGAACCGCTGTTCGTCCTCGACGAACAGCACGCCCCGGGTCTGGGCATGGCTGATCATCGGCGCCGCAAGCTGGCTCTGCGGCTCGGCCAGGCCCGGAAGCGGAATGATGCGGCTGGGGTCCGGCCCGGCGTCCCCACGCACCGCCGCGGCGAAGCGGCGACCACGGCTCATGTCGCTGATCCGCACGGGCCGCCCGGTCGCCGCGGCCATGCCGATGGCCCCCAGGCCCAAGGGGGTCTCCGAGCCGACGCCGCCGAGCGGATAGCCGCGGCTCCCCAGCGTGGTCAGCCGGTCTCCGCGCCCGTCCATGACCAGGACGATGGCGTTGGAATAGCCGAAGTCCTGGGTCAGGCCGTCAAGCACGCGGTCCAGCATGGCGTCCGGATCGGCGGCGGCGGCGATATCGGAAACGACGCGGGCGGCCGCGGGCAGGATATCGCCGCGGACAGGCTCGACCGGTTCGTCGGCGACATCCGGCGGCGACGGGACCGCCCGGCAGTCCACCACCCGGTAGATGTCCGCGCTGCGCAGCCCCCAGGCGATCCCGCTTCCGTGCTGGGCGGCGGTCGCCTCGATGTGCAGGGCGATCCGGGCGAAGGTCTCTCCGCTCTGGGTCGCGCGTTCGAACTCGAGGTCCAGTTCGTACTGGTCGCCGTTCCGCCCGTCGACCACCAGGACGGACGCGCGGCCCGTCTCCTGGACGTTGGCCAGGGTCTTGGAGAAGAACTGGTTGGACAGGGCGACATGGTCGTCATCGACCATATGGACCTGCGACAGGTAGGAGACGTTCGGGATTCCGTTCGTGTCGAGGGTGGCGACGATCGACGGGATGACCCCCTCGAAGCAGTTGCCGAGCCGGCGCAGGGGGATGCTCAAGCCGCCCCCTCCGCCCCGGACGTCCGAGCCGCTCCGGCCCCCGGCCCCGGGGTCTGAACGAAGGCCGACATCGGGATCAGCCTCAGCCGCAGGAGATCTTCCGTGGTGAGCCAGGAGGCGATCTGCCGCCGGCTGACGCCGAGCTCCGCCAGGACCTGGCCGACCGCCGACATGTAGCCCCCGGCGACCGCATGGTCGTCGGCGTCCGCCGGGGCGACCTCCGCGAGCCGGCCCTTGATCTGATATGTGCGGTAGTCGGGCGGATTGCACACGGTCACGGCCATCGCGGCCCCGGGCTGAAGCCCGTCCACCGCCTGCGGCCATTGCGCCCGCGATACGAACAGGTCCGCCACCGCCCGGTCGGGACTCAGCCGCACGCCGACCGCCCGCGCGATGGCCGGCCGCATGGCCGCGCTGCGCGTCGCCAGCACCACCATGACCGGACTTTCCATGAAGGCCGCCAGGTCGGGGTCGATCACCTGGTTCAATCGCCCCTGGCTCCGGCGCTTCAAGTGGAAGGATAGGAACCTTTTAGGGGAACGGACCGCCCGATAGGAAGCCTTTAGGGAGCGCCCCTCCCCCCGCCGCCCTACGACGCCGCACGACACGGCGCGCCGCTGCGGCCGGGTAAGGGAGACACCTGATGACCACCAAACGCTACGACATCTACGGCCCGATCCACAAAGGCCTGCGCCTGGCCCACGCCGATATGCTGAAGGCCCTCGGCCGCGCCGATTTTACCGCTCCGGACGATATCCTCGCCGCCCTGCGCGACCACCTCGCCCTCTGCGCCAAGCACCTGACGCACGAGGACGAGCACATCCATCCGGCGCTCGAAGCCCGCACGCACGGCGCCGCCGCCGAGGCCGAGCGCCAGCATGAAGAACATCGCGAGGATTTCGAGCGGATGGAGCGGGCCATGGCCGCCGTGGAGCGCGCGGCGCCCGCCGATCGCCCGGCGGCCGGCCGTCAGCTCTACCTGACCTACACCACCTTCGTCGCGGCCGACCTGGCCCACATGCACGCCGAGGAGACGGTGCTGTTCCCGCAGCTGTGCGCCGTGTTCACCGACGAGGAGCTGGCGGCCATCGAGATGGGCATCATCGCTTCCCTGCCGCCGGAGGAGAACATCGCCTTCATGCGCCTGATGATCCCGGCCATCAATCAGGCCGAACGGGCCGAGCTGCTGGGCGGCGTCAAGGCCGGGGCGCCGCCCGAAGCCTTCGACGCGATCCTCCGCCACGCCGTGCGGCCCACTCTGGGAGAAGCCGACCTGGCGGCCCTCGACCGCCTGGGCCTGGCGGCCTGAGCGACGCGGGGCGATTGTCGCCGGAGGCTGCGATGGCGGCTTCCGGCGAACCCGGCGATGTGCTGATCTGGGCCTGAAAGGAAATTGCCATGCACGACGTGACGATCAGTGAGGACGTTCCGCTCAGCGCCGACAAGGTCTGGGCGGTCATCGGCGATTTCTCCGGCATCCGGAAGTGGGCGACCCTGGTCGAGGGCGAGACCACGGAGGTCACGCCCAAGGGCAAGGTCCGCACCCTCTCCATGCCGGGCGGCCGCACCGTCAGCGAGCTGCTGACCGACGAGGGCGACCACCACTACACCTACACGCTCGATCGCCCGGATATGGACGCCTACTTCTCGACCGTGTCCGTCAAGCCGGCGGGCGCGGCGGCCTCGACCATCGAGCTGGCCGTGAAGTTCATCCCCAAGGACGCCTCCAAGCTGGCCGAAGCCACCGAGCAGCTCACCAAGTTCTGCCGCGGCAACCTCAAGGCGATGAAGCGGGCGCTCGGCCTGGCCTGATCCGGCGGGGCGAGTCCGGACCGCCCCGGCTGTGTCCGCGCCTGAGGCTTCGGCTTGATCCCCTCGGCGGGGCGGACCATGGGTTCTCCGGCTGCGTGATCCCCGACGACGGCTCGCGCCGAGATCCGCGACCTGATCGGCTTCGCCGAGGAGGTCCGCAACCACTGGTGTGGCGCCGGCTCCTCGCCCTGCGGCGGATAGCCCTGGGTTCGTGCGCCTACCTGCCTCTACGGCGACTTTCGGGCCGATGAGATGTCGGTCACTGTGGGGACGGAAACGCCACGCAAGACCAAAAATGGAGCTCTCGATGCCTGAACGAGCCAACCGGCCCGCGCGAGAGCCGGTCCGCGACAAGGTGGTCGATGCGGTCGTCGTCGGGGCGGGGTTCGGCGGGCTCTACATGACGCAAAGGCTCCGGGAGGCCGGGATGTCGGTGCTGGGCCTCGACGCGGCCGGCGACGTCGGGGGCACCTGGTACTGGAACCGCTATCCCGGCGCGCGCTGCGACATCCCCAGCCTGCTGTATTCCTACACCTGGTCGGACGACCTGCAGGCGGAGTGGCGCTGGTCCGAGAAGTACGCCCCCCAGCCGGAAATCCTGTCCTACGCCAATCACGTGGCCGACCGCTTCGACCTGCGCAGCGCTTTCCTGTTCGACACCCGCGTCACCTCCGCGACCTACGACGAGGCCACGCGACGCTGGACCGTCGAGACCGATCGCGGCGACCGCATCGAGGCCCGGTTCTGCATCATGGCCACCGGCTGCCTGTCGGTCCCGCGCGAACCGGACATCCCCGGCGCCGCCAGCTTCAAGGGCGAGACCTACGTGACCGGCCGCTGGCCTCACGAGCCCGTCGACTTCACCGGCAAGCGCGTGGCGATGATCGGCACGGGATCCTCGAGCATCCAGTCCATGCCCCTGATCGCCGCCCAGGCGAGCCAGGTCTACGTCTTCCAGCGGACCCCGAACTT
Organism: Phenylobacterium sp.; assembly: GCA_036279815.1. GTDB lineage: Bacteria > Pseudomonadota > Alphaproteobacteria > Caulobacterales > Caulobacteraceae > Phenylobacterium. The sequence goes on from DASUIJ010000348.1 coordinate 6,981, forward strand.
CAGCCTGCCGGCCCTGAACAGCCCGCTGACAGACGCCGAGGTCGCCGAGTTCGGGGCGAACTTCCCGATGTATCGCGAGCTGCTTCGCTCAGGCCAGCCGGGCATCCCGCTCCCGCCGGCCGACTGGACCCCCACCGACGAGGAGCTTCGGGCGCTGGCGGAAGGCCTGTGGAACGGCGGCGGCCTGATCTCGATGGCCGTCATCCCCAACCTCACCCGGGACGAGAAGATCAACCAGATCGCGGCCGACTTCGTGCGCGCCAAGATCCGCGAGATCGTCAAGGACCCCGCCACCGCCGAGAAGCTGACCCCGACGGAATTCCCGATCGGGTCCAAGCGCGCCTGTGTCGACACCGACTATTACGCCAGCTTCAACCGCGACAATGTCAGCCTGATCGACATCCGCGACACCCCGATCGAGGAGATCACCGCCACCGGCGTGCGCACCTCCGCCGCGGACTATCCGGTCGACATCATCGTCTTCGCCACCGGCTTCGACGCCATGACCGGCGCGCTCCTGAAGATCGACATCCGGGGCCGCGACGGCGTGTCCCTGCGCGAGGCCTGGTCCCACGGTCCCAAGACCTATCTGGGCCTGTCGGTGGCCGGGTTCCCCAACCTGTTCACGGTGACCGGGCCCGGCAGCCCCTCGGTCCTCAGCAACATGATGAACTCGATCGAGCAGCATGTGGACTGGATCATGGGCGCCATCGACCACCTGCGCGCCGAGGACCTGGCCACCATGGAGGCCACCGCGCAGGCCCAGGAGGCCTGGGTCGCCCACGTCAACGAAGAGGCGGACAAGACGCTCTATCCGCGGGCC
>DASUIJ010000349.1:0-9957 GCA_036279815.1 Phenylobacterium sp.
CCCCAAGCGACGCGCGGGCTCGTCCCTGGCGGCCGCCCTGGTGGTGACCGGCACGGCGGCGATCATCGGGGTCGGCGCGGCCGGCTTCATGCTGATGGATGGCAAGCCCGGCGGCGCGCCGCCGAAGCGGGTGGCCGAAGCCCTGGCTCTGCTCAGCTCGGGCAAGAAGGAAATCGCCGGGACCGAGGCCGACACCACCCCGTTCCCCGCGACGCCCCGGGTCGCCATGGCGCTTACGCCGCAGCCGGTGCTTCCGGCCGGTGCGGCCGCGCCCGCGGCGCCGGACCTGTCCGACCGTTTCGCCGAAGCCGCCAAGGCGGTGGAGGCCAGGACGCCGGGCGGCCTGGATGAGCTGAAGGCCCTGGCCGAGCTCGGCCACGCCCCGGCTCAATTCTACCTCGCGCGGCTCTATGAAAAGGGCGAGTACGGGCTCAAGGCCGATCCTGTCATTTCGCGGCGCTGGACCGAGCGCGCCGCGGAGGGCGGCGATCGGCGGGCGATGCACAATCTGGGCATGGCCTTCATCAGCGGCTCCGGCGGGGCGAAGAACTCCACCACCGCGGCGCAGTGGTTCCGCCGCGCCGCCGAACTCGGCCTGGTCGACAGCCAGTTCAACCTCGCCACCCTCTATGAGCGCGGCCTTGGCGTCAGCCTGAACCCGGCCGAGGCCTACAAGTGGTACCTGATCGCCGCCAAGACCGGCGACGCCGACGCGCGCAAGCGCGCCGACCAGGTCAAGGCGCAGCTCTCGCCGGACGCCCGCGTCGTGGCCGAGCAGGCGGCCGGGGCCTATCGCCCGGCCTCGCCCAACGCCTCGACGGCTCCGACCGCCACCGCGGACCTCGGCGCCGACGTCGCCGGAGTGATCGTCGCGCAGCGCGCGCTGTCACGGCTGGGCTACTATCTGGGTCCGACCGATGGTTCGCCGTCGCCTGCGCTCCGCCTCGCGGTCGCCGCCTATCAGCGCGATCACAACGCCCAGGCCACCGGCGTCTTGGACCAGACCACCCTGCAGGGCCTATCGGTCTACACCCGGTGACCGGCGTCGGCTGACGCGTCGCGTCCGCCACAATGAGGACCGTCGGGTTGGATTTCTACCTGCCGATCGCGGAAGTCTCGGTGAACGCGCCGCTGCTGGTGGCGCTGGGCGCGGCCGTGGGGTTCATCTCCGGCATGTTCGGCATCGGCGGCGGCTTCCTGATGACGCCGATCCTGGTGCTGCTGGGTATTCCCGCGCCGGTGGCGGTCGCCAGCCTGGCCAGCCACGTGGCGGCGTCGTCCACCTCCAGCGTCATCTCCTACACCCGCGCCCGCGCCGTGGACTTCCGGATGGGCGGGGTGCTCGCGGCCGGCGGGGCGGTGGGCTCCTTCGCCGGGGTCGAGATCTTCCGCTGGCTGCGGCTTGTGGGCCAGGCCGACATGGTGGTGGCCCTTTCCTACCTGATCTTCCTGGGCGTCATCGGCGGCCTGATGCTGATGGAGTCCCTGGGCTCGATCCTGCGCGCACGCCGGGGCGACCCGCCTCCGCCGCGCCGCGACAAGCGCCCGCCCTGGCTCTACGGCCTGCCGCTGAAGGTGCGCTTCCCCCGCTCGCGGCTCTATATCAGCGTCATCCCCCCGATCCTGCTCGGGGTGTTCGTCGGGGTGCTGTCGGCGGTGATGGGCGTGGGCGGCGGCTTCGTCCTGGTTCCCGCCATGGTCTATCTGCTGCGCATGCCGGCCGGCGTGGTGGTCGGGACCAGCCTGTTCCAGATCATCATCACCACCACCCTGACCAGCGTGCTCCAGGCCGGGCGCAACCAGACGGTGGACATCGTTCTGGCCACCCTGTTGCTGATCGGCGGGGTGATGGGCGCCCAGCTCGGCGCCAAGGCCTCCTCGCGGTTCCGCGCCGAGGAGCTGCGGGCGATCCTGGCCCTGATCGTGCTGGCGGTGGGCCTGCGCATGGGCCTGACCCTGTTCCTCACCCCCGACGATCCGTTCGTCCTGATGGCAGGGAGCGGCGGATGATCCCCCTCGACGCCGCCCCCCCTCCGTCCGCCGCCGTCTCCGCGGCGCTGACCACGACGAACGTTCGCGTCACCTCGGGATTCCACGGCGCGCGGATCGTGCTCTACGGCGCGGTGTTCGATCCTGCGAACCAGCCCAGCGATGTGGTGGTGATCGTCCGCGGACCGGAGCAGCCGGTGCGGATCGCGCGCAAGAGCCGGGTCGCCGGGCTGTGGCTCAATTCGCGACCCGTGGTGTTCCGCGGCGCCCCCGGCTTCTACATGGCCGCCTCGACCCGGCCGCTCGACCAGATCGCCGGCTTCGGCGTCCTGCGCCGGCTGGGGGCGGGCATCGACCACCTGGCCATCGCCGCGCCCGCCGAGCAGCGGACCGAAACCCGCTACGGAGTCTCGGACATGGTGGTCTCCAGCCTGGGCGCCGACTATCTCGACTGGCGTCAGGCCGTCGTGCGGCTGAAGGAGAAAGCCGGCCTTTACGACGCCGACGACCATGGCGTGGTGTTCGTCGACAGGGGCCTGTTCAAGTCCGAGATCGACCTGCCGACGGATGCGCCCATTGGTCGCTACCAGGCCCGGATAATCCTGTTCCAGCACGGCCAGCCGGTCTCCCAGAGGGTTCGCGACCTCACCGTGGAGAAGGTCGGGGCCGAACGGGCCCTTTACCTTTTCGCCCATCGCAGGCCATGGTCTTACGGTCTGGCTTCGGTGACCATCGCGCTCGCCGCCGGTTGGGCCGCCTCGGCGGCGTTCAGGAGAGCCTGAGTGGAAGAAGCCGCCCCCAAGTCCATCTGGGCCGTCTCGTTATTGGGACTGCTGGGATTTCCAGTCCCGGCCATGATCTACGCCTATGGACCCGACCAGCTGGGCGCCCTGGCGCTCAACGGACTGATCACCTGGTCGGCCGTGGTGTTGGCTTTCCTGGGCGGTGTTCGCTGGGGCCTGGAGAGCGGCCGCGGCACACCGCGCTGGAGCCGCCTGCTGGCCTCCACCGCCGCGCCCATCGGCGGCTGGATCCTGTTCGCTGCCCGCCACTACATCGACACCAGCTGGGTGGTCTGCGGCTTCCTCGTCGCCTTCATGGTCCAGTGGCTGTTCGACCAGGCCGCCCCCGACACCCAGGTGCGCTATCCCCGGCTGACCACCGTGCTGACCCTGGTCGCCTGCGTTTCGCTCGCCATGGCGCTGGAAAAAGCGCTGCGGATGTAAGCAGTCGCCGACGCAGCCAATGTCGAACGATCAGAAGATCCCGATGCGAAGACCGCGATAGCGGAAAGTAAATCGAGCGTCCCAAAACCTAATTTGTCCAAATGAGTAGCAACCTGATCGGGTTCGCCATTGACGCGAGCTCGTCCGAGGGCCGTCATGACTGGGAGCTGGGCGGGTGGGCCCGGCATCAATTTTGGGGGCGGTGATGGCAATTGTAAAATCTGGCGACAGGTTCGCTCTGGACATGGCCTCCTGGGGTTTCTCCCCACTGTCCACGGGCCAGAAGTCTCTGGCGGTCACCAGCACCATCTATTTCGGCGACGCCTTGGGCAACCGGGACGCCTTCTTCGGGAACTTCTCGTACGACCAGGCCGGCTTCGTCGCGGGCGGCACGATCAGCCACGTCCAGGAAAATCTGCTCGGCTTCCTCCACTTCGACGTCTCCGGCTTCACCATGTCGGCGACCCTCTTCTTTTCGGACATGGGCGGCGGATTGGCCTCCATGCTGGCGGGCGCCGACCTGGTCACCGGCTCCCCCCTCGACGACCGACTGCTAGGCTACGCCGGCAATGACACGATCGACGGGCGGGGCGGCTACGACTTCATCTACGGCGGCGACGGCGACGACGTCATCGTGGGCGGGACGGGGGCCGGGGCCGGCGAGGCCTACCTGCGCGGCGAAGGCGGCAACGACTCGATCCAGGGCGGCCTGAACTTCGACGACATCAACGGCAACACCGGCAACGACACCGCCAATGGCGGCCTTGGTTCCGACTGGGTGGTCGGCGGAGCGGACAATGACTTGCTGTCGGGCGACGAGGGCGATGACATCGTCTATGGCAACCTCGGGGCCGACACCTGCGACGGCGGTGTCGGCGCCGACACGATCCGCGGCGGTCAGGAAAACGACCTCCTGATGGGTGGCGCCGGGAATGATTGGCTCTCGGGCGACCGCGGTGACGACACCATCTCCGGTGGCTCGGGCTCCGATATCTTCCACACATCGGCGGGCGCCGGTCTCGATCGGGTTACGGACTTCTCGATCGCCGAGGGCGACCGGGTGCAACTCGATCCCGGAACCTCGTATTTCCTCACCCAGGTCGGAGCCGATACCGTCATCAATATGTCGGGGGGCCAGATGGTGCTGGTCGGGGTCAGCCTGTCGAGCCTGCCGGCGGGCTGGTTGCTGGGCGTCTAGGACGGCGGCGGGTCTGCCGGCTAATCCCCGACCACGGAGCGCCAACCCACTGCGTGCACCCGGTCCCTGCCGATCGCTCCGGTGAGCGGCGGGCGCGAGAACATGCCCTCGAAGGCCCGGTCGCGAATGCTCAGACCCCCGGCATAGGCGCCGAAGGCCGGCACGACGATCCGCTCGCCGTCGCTGACGAAACAGCGCCGGCGCACCGAACCCCTCGTCGAAACCACCCGCGCGCAGGGATGCAGGTGGCCGGCCACCTCGCCGGGCTGCGGTCCGGGCTGCGGTTCGTGGCGCAGGGTCAGGCCCAGGACCGACAGTTCGTCCGCCGTCTCGCCCGGCAGCCCGCGCGGACCGTCGGCGTCGTGGTTGCCCACCACCCAGACCAGGCCGCGCCCCGCCGCCAGAGCCCGCAGCCGCGCGGCGTCGTCGGCCGCCAGCCGGTCCTCCGAGGCGCGGTCGTGGAAGGTGTCGCCCAGCAGCACGACCGTCACCGGCGCCAGGCGCTCGACCTCGGCCGCCAGCCGGCCCAGGGTCTCGCGGGTGTCATAGGGCGGCAGCATCTGGCCGCGGGCGGCGTAGGACGAGCCCTTCTCCAGGTGCAGGTCCGCCACCACCAGCATCCGCTCGCCTTCCAGCCAGAGCGCTCCCGACGGCCGCAACAGGGCCTCGGTCGACATCAGCCGCAGCCTCAGGCCGCCGCAGGGGCTGGCCGACCATGCATAGGCGTGGCGGGCCTCGGCGGCGAGGGAGGGAGGCGCGCTCATGCCAGGGCCTCGGCGATCAGATCGCCCTCGGCCTCGGCCAGGATGCCTTCGCCCTGCATGCCCGGCGTCCGCTCCTTGCCGATCTCCAGCAGGATGGGCACCGAGAACGGCGACAGGTGATCCAGGGCCGAGTGCCGGATCCTGCCGCGGATCCGCTGCAGCAGCAGCCCCAGCCGCGCCACGTCGATCAGCCCCGTCGCCGCGTCGTCCCGGGCGCAGCGCAGCAGCAGGTGGTCGGGTTCATGCCGCCGCAGCACGTCGTAGATGAGGTCGGTCGAAAAGGTCACCTGCCGTCCCGATTTCTGGTCGCCGCCGACGAATCTGCGCTCGATCAGCCCCGAGATGATCGCACAGCCCTTGAAGGCGCGCTTCATCATGAAGCTCTCGGCCAGCCAGGATTCCAGGTCGTCGCCCAGCATGTCCTCGGCGAACAGTTCGTCGAAATCGAGCCCGTCCAACGGCGTCGCGGCCCACACCGCCACGGCGTAGTCGTTGCACACGAACCCCAGGGGCTCGGCGCCCAGCCGCTCCAGCCTGCGGGTCAGCAGCATCGCCAGGGTCGTGTGCGCCAGGCGGCCTTCGAACGGGTAGCAGACCAGGAAGTGGCGCTTCCCGCGCGGGAAGGTCTCCAGCAGCAGCTCGTCTTCCTTGACGATCAGCGAGCGATCCTTCTGGACCTCCAGCCACTCGCGCACGTCGTTGGGCAGCACCTTCCAGTGGCTCTCGTCGAACATCAGCTCGCGGACCCGCTTGGCCAGGAAGGTCGACAGGGCGAATTTCGAACCGCCCCAGGACGGCATCTTGGGATCCTTGTGGGTGGCCGGACGCACCAGCACGTCCAGGCCGGTCACCGCCACCAGGCTCCAGACCTGGCCCGCGAACACGAAGGTGTCGCCGGGGTCCAGCATCTCCAGATAGCCTTCCTCCACCTCGCCGATCTTGCGACCGCCCACCAGCCGCTTGCCCATGGCGATCCGCACGGACAGCACCGCCGGGGACAGGATCGCGCCGACGTTCAGCCGGTGCCGCTGGGCGGTGAAGGCGTCGCGTACCCGCCACCGCCCGTCCTGTCCCTTCACGATCCTCCGGAACCGGTCATAGGTCTTCAGCGCGTAGCCGCCGGTGGAGACGAAATCGACCACCAGCTCGAAGTCCTCATAGGGCAGGTCGCGATAGGGACCGGCGCAGGTCACCTCGTCATAGAGCTTCAGCAGGTCGAACGGTTCGGAACAGGCGCAGCCCATGACATGCTGGGCCAGCACGTCCAGGGCGCCGGTCCTGGGCGGGTCGCCGTCGAAGCGGTTCTCGGCGATCGCCTCGCGCGCCGCCTGGCATTCCAGCATCTCGAACCGGTTGGCCGGCACGAACAGGGCGCGGCTGGGCTCGTCCAGGCGATGGTTGGCCCGGCCGATCCGCTGCACCATCCGACTGGCGCCCTTGGGCGAGGCCAGCTGGATCACCAGGTCGACGTCGCCCCAGTCGATCCCCAGGTCCAGGGTCGAGGTGCAGACCACGGCGCGCAGTTCGCCTCGGGCCATCGCGGCTTCCACCTTGCGTCTCTGCTCGGCGGCCAGGCTGCCGTGGTGCAGGGCGATGGGCAGGCTGTCCTCGTTCAGCCGCCAGAGCTCCTGGAACGCGAATTCCGCCTGGAAGCGGGTGTTGACGAACACCAGCGCAGTCCTCGCCCGCTTGATGGTCTCATAGACCTCGGCCATGGCGTGCTGGGCCGTATGGCCCGCCCAGGGCACGCGGCCTTCCGACAGCAGCATGTCGACGATCGGCGCGGCGCCGGCGGGACCCCGCACCAGGTCGACGGCGTCTTCCGGGCGCTCGGCCTGCGGCGGCGCGAACCCCAGCCACCGGCGGATCACATCCGGGTCGTCCACGGTCGCGGACAGGCCCACCCGGCGCATCCGGGGCGCGAAGGTCTGCAGCCGGGCCAGGTCCAGCGCCAGGAGGTCGCCCCGCTTGGATGCGTGGATCGCGTGGATCTCGTCCACGATCACGCAGGCCAGGTCCTCGAAATAGAGCCGGGCGCCCTCCCAGGCGCAGAACAGGGCCAGCTGCTCGGGCGTGGTCAGCAGGATGTCCGGGGGTTTCACCCGCTGCCGGGCGCGCCGGGCCTGGCCGGTGTCGCCCGTGCGGCTCTCGGCGACGATGGGCAGACCCATCTGGAGGATCGGCGCCATCAGGTTGCGCTCGACGTCCACCGCCAGCGCCTTCAGGGGCGAGATGTAGAGGGTGTGGATGCCGCGCGGCGTGTTGTGCGGCGGACGTTCGGCCAGTTCGATCAGGCTGGGCAGGAAGCCCGCCAGGGTCTTGCCGCCTCCGGTCGGGGCGATCAGCAGCGCGTCGCGTCCCGCCCGGGCCTTGGCCACCATCTCGAGCTGGTGCGATCGCGGCGCCCAGCCGCGATCCGCGAACCAGGCGGCGAAGCGTTCCGGCAAGGGGGAAGGGGTCACGCCCGCATCTTCGGCCATCCCAATCGCCTATAGCATGTTCCCGTTCCGTTTCACGCCATTGTGGTCGCCCCGCGGAACGTCCGCGCCCGGCAGGGGTTTAAGCGGGCTCCCACAACAATACCGCGAGGCACTCCCATGAAAGTCAGCGAAGCCATGACCGCCCAGGTCGCGACCGCTCGTCCCGTCGACAGCGTCCGGAAGGTCGCCAACGTCATGATCAACGTGGACTCCGGCGTCGTGCCGGTGGTCGAGGACGGCAAGGTCCTGGGCCTCGTCACCGACCGCGACATCGTCCTGCGGGTGGTCGCCGTCGGCGGCTCCCTGGACACCCCGGTGTCCGAAATCATGAGCGAGGACGTCCAGTCCTGCCGCGACGAGGACAATCTGGCCGACGCCGCCGCCCAGATGGCCAATCACCAGATCCGCCGCCTGGTCGTCACCGGCGAGAACGGCGAGATGGTCGGTATCCTTTCGCTCGGCGACATCGCCCAGGACTACGGCGCCAAGGCGGTCGGCAAGACGCTCGAGGACATCAGCGCCGAGCCCGCCAGCGCCCACTGACCATCCGGATGCCGTTCAGAGGGGTCGGACGCTCGTCCGGCCCCTTCGTCGCGCCCGGACGGCTAGGCCTTGGCCCTCGACCGCAGCACGGCGTCGCGGATCAGCGGCATCCGGTCATTGCCGAAGTACATGTCGTTTCCGTCCACGAAGATCGTCGGTGAGCCGAAGCCGCCGCGGGCGATCACCTCCTCGGTGTTGGCGCGCAGCTGGTCCTTGACGTCCTGGCGGGCGACGCCCTCGAAGAACGCGGCCGGATCGACCCCGACGCGCCGACAGATGTCCGCCAGCACGGCATCCTGCGAGATGTCCTGGTCCTGGCCCCAGTAGGCCTCGAAGACCGCCGTGGCGAACGGGACGAGCTTGCCCTGAGGCTCCAGCCAGATGCAGCCCCGCATGGCCTTGACGCTGTTCACCGGGAACACGCTCGGCGGGAACCTGATGGCCAGGCCGGCGAACCGCGCCCAGTCGGCCAGGTCCTTGCCCATGTAGCGCGCCTTGGCCGGCACCGGGGTGGCGCGCTGCTCGTAGACGCTGGGATTGACCGTATTGAAGATGCCGCCCACCAGGATCGGCCGCCAGGCGATCTCCACCTGCAGCTCGCCCTGCAGCGCCTTGAGGTTTTCGAACGCCAGGTAGGTCCAGGGGCTGGAGCAGTCGAAAAAGGCCTCGATCATGGCGTGGTGATCCCGAACAGGTTTTTCTTGGTTTCGGCGTCCATCTGGCCTGGACGGTTCATCTTTCCCACCGCCATCCCCGCCGCCACGCCGGGCCGGGCGCGGACCTCAGCGAACCAGCGCTTCACGTTCGGGAAGTCGTCCAGGGTGAGGCCCTGGGCCTTGTGCGTCACCACCCAGGGGAAGGAGGCCATGTCCGCGATGGTGAAATCCTGGCCCGCCACGAACGCCCCGGTCCGCCCGAGCTGTCCGTCCAGCACGCCGTAGAGCCGGCGAGCCTCGCGGCCGTAGCGGTCCATGGCGTAGGGAATCCGCTCCGGCGCATAGAGCAGGAAGTGGCCGTTCTGGCCCAGCATCGGCCCCAGCCCGCCCATCTGCCACATCACCCACTCGATCACCGTCTTTCGGGCCCGCAGTTCGGTGGGCAGGAACCGACCGGTCTTCTCGCCCAGATAGATCAGGATGGCGCCGGTCTCGAACACCGACACCGGCTCGCCGCCATCCGACGGCGCGTGGTCGACGATGGCCGGGATGCGGTTGTTGGGGCTGATCGCCAGGAACGCGTCGGCGAACTGCTCGCCGCGCCCGAGGTTCACCGGCTTCACCGCATAGGGCAGGCCGCACTCCTCGAGCATGATGGAGATCTTCCAGCCGTTCGGCGTGGCGGCGAAGTGCAGGTCGATCATCCCGGGCGTCCTCCGGCTCCGATCATGCCGGGGATTCCCTGCGTGGGATACCCGCCGCCCGACCTCCCGCGCCGCCTGGGGCCGCTATCTCATTCCGGTATAGGCCAGGAAGGCGCCCGCGCGGCCCTGGGCCGCCTCCACGCATCCCGCGTGGAACGGACCGTGGTCGCCGGGACACTGGCGAGGGTCCACCACCGCCATCTGCCGGCCCCACTCGAAGCCGGCCATGTTGCGGTCGTCCCAGATGGTCACGGCGCGCCGCGAGACCGCCGAGAGCCCCCGCGGGCGGTGGTCCGACCCATTGGCCATATAGGCCGCCTTGAGCGCCAGGTTGGTGGGGGTGTCCGTCTGGAGCAGGGTCGGCACCGCGATCGTGAAGCCGAACGCCGCCCCTGCG
>DASUIJ010000350.1:0-15823 GCA_036279815.1 Phenylobacterium sp.
GCGCCGATGATCTGGCGCGGCCCGATGGCGTCCTCGGCCGTGCGGCAGATGGTCAACGACGTGGCCTGGGGCTCCCAGGCCGAGCCCCTGGACGTGCTGGTGGTCGACATGCCCCCCGGCACCGGCGACATCCAGCTCACCCTGGTCCAGAAGCTGAAGATCGACGGGGTGGTGATCGTCTCGACCCCGCAGGAGATCGCCCTGATCGACGCGCGGCGGGCGGCGGCCATGTTCGTCAAGACCGCCACCCCGATCCTCGGCGTCGTCGAGAACATGGCCTACTTCCCGGACCCGGCGACCGGCGCCCACATCCCGATCTTCGGGGAGGGGGGCGCCAAGGCCGAGGCCGTAAGGCTGGGCGTGCCGCTGCTGGGCGAAATCCCCTTGGACATCGCCCTGCGCAAGGCCTGCGACGACGGCCGCCCGGTGGTGTCGACCACCCCGGACAGCGCGTCGGCCCAGGCCTTCGTGCAGATGGCGAAGCTGCTGGCCTAGCGGACCGGAACCGTTCCGCCCGCCGGTCCCGTCCCCATTCCGGACAGGGGCTCCGACTCGAGCTCCTCGGTGAGGGCGGCGTCGCGGGAGTCGAGCTGGGCGCGGATGTCGGCGTGACGATCCTTGTCCAGCTTGTAGCCGAAGAACATCGCGCCACCGACCAGCACCAGGGCGATCGGCGCGAACAGGTAGCACATCTCCAGGCCGCGGATGGCCGCCTCGGTGTTCACCGCGTCCTCCCTGGCGTTGTAGCCGACCGCCGCCAGGATCGGGAACACGATGGCCACAGTGATCGACGAGCCGAACTTCTGGGTGATGGTCACCAGGGCGTAGAGCAGGCCGGTCTGGTTCTGCCCGGTCTCCAGCCGGATCTGGTCGGAGATGTCGGCGACCATGGCGCGGATCAAGAGGACAAAGGCGCTGGCGCAGAAGCCGACGCTGAACATGCCCAGGGCGGTCATGGCGAAGGCGCCCTTGGGCATGGCCATCAGGACCGTCTGGGTGATGGCGTAGCAGACGCAGGCGACCTGGACCGTCCGGTGCTTTCCGAGCTTCTGGGCGATGGCCGCCCAGAACGGGGCCCCGACCAGGCCGGCGCCGATATAGGGGATCAGCAGCAGGCTGACCTCCTTGATCGCGAAGCCCTTCGCGTCGTGGAAGAAGAAGATGTAGATCGGCCCGGTGGTGCCCGGACCCAGCACCAGGAAGAGGTCGGCGATCACCAGCCGGGCCATGCCCGGGGTGGTGAAGACCTTGATGTAGTCCTTCAGCTTGGCGACGGTCTCGTGGCTCTTGGGCGCGATCTTTTCGGGCGCGAAGAAGATGCTGGCGGCCGCGGTGAAGGGCATCAGGCTGATGATGATCCAGCCGATGGCGGCCATGCTCTCGCCCTTGCCGGGCTGGATGGCGCCGTTGGTGAAGATGGGGGTCAGCAGCAGGCTCACCGAGCCCAGGACGCCGACGCCCTGCATCCAGCCGTAGACCCGCGAGCGCTCGTTGTAGCCGGTGGCGAGCGCCGCGGCCCAGGCGGCGTGCGACAGGGCGGTGATCGAGGTGCCGGTATAGATCACCAGCAGCCAGACGATCAGGTAGCCGGTGCCGGCGTCGGCCGGCGGATTCAGCACCTTGTAGATGGCGAGCCACAGGATCGGCATGCCCGCGGCGTACCAGACCCGGTAACGGCCGAACCGGGTGCGGGTCTTGTCCATGAAGTAGCCGATGACCAGGTCGAACCCGATGTCGATCAGCCGGACGGTGGCGATGGCGCCCGCGACCGCCGTGAGGGCGATGCCCAGGTGGCCGGCGTAGAACCGGGGCAGATAGGTGCCCAGGATCAGCATCAGCATGGCGCCTGGAATGCCGGCGCTGGCGAAGGCGAATATGACGGGGGTCGAAAGACGATCGGCCGCCGGACGGGCGGGAATGGTCAAAGGCGTCTCCTCAAAATCAAATGATGGCCCTCTATGCGGGGCGCTTTAATAATCCGGAGGAGAGCCCGCGCTTGACCTCGGCGCAAGCATTTTTAAGCCGTACCGGACCCTAGAGAATCCCCGATCGGGTCAGGGCTGGTCCTGGGCCAGCGTGACGCCCCCGACAGCGCCCAGCATCGCCGCCTCGGCGGCCAGGCCGTCGCGGATGTCGAGCTGCCGGCGGACCTCCGCGTGGCGGGTCACGTCGAGCTTCCAGCCGATGAACGCCGCGCCGCCCAGGAACACCAGGGTGATCGGCGCGAAGACGTAGCAGAGCTCCAGACCACGGATGGCGGCCGGCGTGTTCGCGGCCCCCTCGGCGGGATTGTAGCCCACGATCTGCAGCACGCCGTAGCTGACGGTGACGGTTATGGCCGCGCCGATCTTCTGGGTGGTGGTGACCAGGGCGTAGAGCAGGCCCGAGCGTTCCTTGCCGGTCTCCAGCCGGACCTCGTCGGCCACGTCGGCGACCATGGCGCGGACGATGGGAACGAAGCAGGAGGACACGAAGCCCACCGAGAACATGGCGGGGATCGCCAGCGCCATGTTGGCCGGCGGGATGACCATCAGCATGGTCTGGGTGACGGCGTAGGCCACGGTGGAGACGATCAGGGCCCGGTGCTTGCCGATCTTCTGCGCCACCCTGGCCCAGAACATCGCGCCCACGAGGCCGGCGGCGATGAAGAACAGCAGCAGGACCGAGGTCTGCGGGCCGGTGTAGTGGCGCGCGTCGTGGAAGAAGAACAGGTAGAGCGCCGCCGTGGTGCCCGGGCCCAGGGCGATCACGAAGTCGGCGAACACCAGGCGCAGCATCTCCGGCCGGCTGATCAGCGCCCAGTAGTCGCCCAGGGTGACCTTTTCGTCGCCGCCGGAGTCGGGGGTCACGCGCTCGGGCGTGATCATGATGCAGAGCGCCACGGTCAGCGGGATCGTGACGATCAGGAACCAGCCCATGGCGGCCACCCCGCCGTGGGCGCCGGCCGGCTTTCCGGCCAGCATCAGCGGCAGCAGCAGGATCAGCACGGCGCCCAGCACGCCGACGGCTCCGATCACGGCGTAGACCCGGCTGCGGTCGTGATAGTCCGTGGCCAGGGACGCGCCCCAGGCGGCCTGGGAGAGCGTCAGGATCGACACCCCGACATAGAGCACCAGCAGCCAGGCGATCAGGTAGGCCAGGGTGATGCCCGGCTGGGCCATGAACAGCATGTAGGTTCCGGCCATCACGATCGGCGCGCCCAGCACAAGCCACGGCCGATAGCGCCCGAACTTCAGGCGGGTGCGGTCCATCGCCATGCCCAGCAGGGGATCGACCGCCATGTCGAGGATGCGCACGACGCCGAAGGCCAGGCCCACCGCGCCCAGGCTGAGGCCGATATAGCTGGTGAGGAAGTGGGGCAGGTAGACCCCCATCACCAGGGCCAGGCCGGCGATCGGCGCGGCCGTCGACCCGAACGCGCCCACGACAGACAAGGGAAGCCGCCGGCTCGACGGTTGCGCCATGGAAATCTCCAATCGGTTTGGCGCGAAAAATGCGCCGTAGGACAAACAATAGGTCCGGCGGCTGGCGGGCCGCCTGACGTCAGATCAAATGGTGCGGCCCGACCGGGCGGGGGTGGGCCTCAGTTGGACTTCGACAAGGTGGCGGCGCCTTCTGCGGTCAGGGTCTCGATCACCGGCGCTTCGTCATAGAGGGCGTCGCGATCCTCGAGCTGGCGGCGGATTTCGGCGTGGCGTTCGGCGCCCAGCTTGTAGCCGAAGAAACTGGCTCCCCCGATCATCACGAACACCACCGGCCCGATCAGATAGGCCAGCTCCAGCCCGTGGATCTGGGCGGCGCTGTTCACCGCGCCCTCCTTGGCGTCGTAGCCGACGCGGGCGAGCACGGTGAAGGTGAGGAAGATCGAGAAGGCCCCCGCCACCTTGCTGGTGGCGTTGGTGAGCGCGTAGAGCAGACCGATCTGCTCCTTCCCGCCCTCCAGGCGGATCTCGTCGCCGATGTCGGCGGTGATGGCCCGGATCATCACCCCGAAGCCCGCGGCCAGCGCGCCCTCGAAGGCCATGGTCGGCGCCGCCGCCAGGAAGTTGCCCTTGGGCACCAGCATCAGGGTGATCAGACCCAGGGAATAGAGGGTGGTGGTCAGTTGCAGGGCGCGATGCTTGCTGACCTTGTTGGCCAGCCACGCGGTGGCCGGGGCGCCGACGAACCCGGTCAGGATGTAGATCATCAGCAGCAGGTTGGCCTGGGTGGTGGTGAACCCCCGGCTGTCCTTGAAGAAGAACAGGTAGAGGGCGGCCATCCAGCCCGGACCCAGGGTCACGCAGAGGTCGGCGGCGAGGATCCGCAGGACGTTGGGGCGGGTGAAGAGGGACGCGTAGTCCTTCAGCTTGAAATGCCCGCCGTCGGCGTCGCGGGTGATCCGCTCGGGGGTGCGCGCCACCACCATCAGGACCGCGACGGGAATCAGGGCGATGATGAACCAGCCCATGGCCTGCACGCCCTGGGCGTCGGTTCGCCCCATCTTGTTCCAGACGATCGGGATGGCCAGGGAGACCAGGGAGCCCGCGACGCCGACGGCGGCCAGGATCCCGAAAATGCGCGACCGTTCCTGATAGGAGGTCGCCAGCACCGCCGCCCAGGCGGAGTGCGACAGGGTGATGATCGACAGCCCCAGGTACATGATCAGCAGCCAGACGATCAGATAGACCGTGGTCGCGCCCTGCGGCGCGTTGAACAGCATGTACAGCGCGCCCATCAGGATCGGGGCGCCGGCGATCATCCAGACGCGGTAGCGGCCCCAGCGGGTGCGCGTGCGGTCCATGGCCAGGCCGAGCATGGGGTCCAGCCAGATGTCGATGGCCCGGACGGTGCCGAAGGCGGCGCCCACCACGGCCAGGCTGACGCCCAGGTGACTGGCGAAGAAACGGGGAAGCTGCACGGAGATCGCGACGGCCAGGCCGGCCACCGGGAGGCTCGAACCGGCGAACGCCAGTATGGCCGGTAGGGAAAGTTTGGTCTGGCGGGACGCCGCCGTGGCCTGGGTCAAATCCTAATCCTCCATCCGCCTGACGTCTCTGGCGGACGTTCGGCGCGGAGCTAGGTTACGCGCGATCACCAAGGCGGGCGCAAGGGGAGAAATGTTTCGGGGCGGAAAGACGGGCGGCTTGGGGCCGCCCGTCCGGCCGTCTAGGACAGCTTCGTCGCCCGCAGGGTGGAGGTTTTGGGGGTGGGCAGGCCGCCGGCCTTGTAGGTCGAGACGAGCCGCGCCTTCTCGGCCGCCATCCGTTCGCCGAGGGCGTCCATGTCCAGGCCGGCCTTGCGCGCCTGGGCGAACATGCCCTCGACTCGCTGCTCCTCCTCCTTGACGTGGTGCTCGATCATCTCGGACAGCACCTTGACCTTGGCGTCGTAGAAGTCGTCGGGACCGCCGGCCTCGATCTCCGCGATCAGCATCTTGGCGCCGTCGTGCTCGACATAGGCTTCCTTCAGCAGGTCCTCCTCCACCTTGCCCTCGCAGGCCGGGTAGAAGATGTCCTCCTCGAGCCTGGTGTGGACGACCAACTCCATGCAGATCTGCTCGGCCAGGGCCTTCTTGCGGCCTTCGCCCCTGGCGGACTCGAAGCTGGCGAACAGGTCTTCGACCTTGCGGTGGTCGGCTTTCAGCAGCGCGACGGCGTCGAGCTTGGGTGTGGCGGTGGCCATGATGGATCTCCAGGTTCGGGGTTGGAAGACAAACGCCACCCGGATTTTATCGTTCCTGCCTTCCGCCCGCGGACAGGAGCCGGAAACGAAAACGGCCGCCCGACGACGCCGGGCGGCCGATTGGTCTGACCTGGCCTGGGAGGGCTTAGCCGCCCTGCATCTTGCGGAAGAACTTGCCGCTCTGCTCGCCGCCGTTGACATAGGCCTGCTGGCCGGTCGGGTCGGAAATCTTGGCCCAGTTGTCGCGGACCTCTTCGACCGACAGGCCGCCCTCGCCCAGATAGACCCCTTCGGTCTCGTAGAGGCGGGCCAGGGCGAAGGCGCCGGCGCCGGCGGTCAGGATGGCGCCGGTGGGGGCCTCGTCGGAGGCCAGGTAGACGACGCCGGGCGTGACGTATTCCGGCTTGAGCTTCTCCAGCACCGCGGGGGGCATCAGGTTCTCGGTCATCCGCGTGGCGGCCACCGGGCTGATGGCGTTGATGTGGATGTTGTTCTTCTGGCCCTCGAGCTTGATGGTGTTCATGAAGCCGATGATGCCCAGCTTGGCGGCGCCGTAGTTCGCCTGGCCGAAGTTGCCGTACATGCCCGACGACGAGGTGGTGACCACGATGCGCCCGTAGTTCTGCTCGCGCATGATCTCCCAGACCGCCTTGGTCGGCTTCACGGTGCCCATCAGGTGGACGTTGAGCACCAGTTCGAAGTCGGCGATGTCCATCTTGGCGAACGACTTGTCGCGCAGGATCCCGGCGTTGGCGATCAGGATGTCGATGCGGCCCCAGGCGTCCATGGCGTGCTTGACCATCAGGGCCACGCCCGCGTCGTCGGTCACCGAGGAGCCGTTGGCGATGGCTTCGCCGCCGAAGGCCTTGATCTCCGCGACCACGGCGTCGGCCGCCGCGGACGAGCCGCCCGAGCCGTCCATCGAGCCGCCGAGGTCATTGACCACCACCTTGGCGCCGCGCCGCGCCAGTTCCAGCGCGTGCTGCCGGCCCAGGCCGCCGCCCGCGCCCGTGACGATCGCGACTTTGCCGTCGAAGCGGATGTCCGCCATGGAATATCTCCCGTCCCAAACAGGGGTTTGAATTTCGGGCGGCGTTGTGCGGCGCGGGAGAGGCGGCGTCAAGGCGCGCCGATCAGAGCTTCGGGCCCATCGCCACCGCCGCGCCGCGCAGGAACTTCACCAGCACCCGCTGGCCGATCAGGAACGGCGCGCCGTCGGCCGAGACCACCACCTCGACCACGCGGTCGTCGGTGCGCTCGGTGGGATCGTCGGAAACCAGCTTGCGGGCGCCGAACACCCCGGCCTGGCGCACCACCTTGCCGGCGTAGGTCCTGGTCGGATCGCTCTCGGTGGCGATCTGCACCGTCTGGCCGATGGCCACATAGGGCAGGGCGCCCTCGGCCACCTCGGCGCGGATGATGCGGGCCGTCGTGGGCTCGAGGTCGAACATGGTCGAGACGTTGAGGGTCGAGGCGCCGGCGCCGGGGTTGGCGTAGCGCCGCGCGATCCGGCCGTCGGCCGGGGCCCGGATGACGGTCAGTTCCTGGTTGTACCGCGCCTGGGCGAGCGCCGCCTCGGCGGTGGCGACCGCGGCGCGCTGGGCGTCGAGGTTGGCCTCGGCCTGCCGGATGTTGTCGTTGGCCTGGTCGAGCTTCTGCCCGGCCACGAAGTTGGAGCTGACCAGGCCCTGCAGCCGCGCGCGCTCCCGCTGCGCCGTGGAAAGCTGCACCTGCAGCAGGGCGATCTGGGCGCGGGACTGGCGCACGGCGGCGGCGGCCTGGGCGGCGGCGAGGCGGGGTTCGTCGTCCTCCTGGCGGGCCAGGACCTGGCCCCTGGTCACCAGGTCTCCCTCGTGGACATAGACGTCGCGGACGATGCCGGCGCGGCGCGCGGCGACCTGGATCATGCCGCCTTCGACGTCGGCCTTGCCGTTGGCGATGGCCACATAGGGGCTCTTGGGCGCGGCGGCGGCCGCCGCCTTGGCCTTGGCGGCCTCCTTGGCCTTGGCCTGGCCCTGCATGAACAGGCCGCCTCCAGCCAGGACGACGAGGACCACGAGGGCGATCCAGGTGGCGGGGCGACGAAGGAAGGCAGGCATTTCTAGGCTCCGATGAGCTCAGGGGAACGGGCCGCCTGCGGCTC
The DNA here is from genome assembly GCA_036279815.1 of Phenylobacterium sp. Classification (GTDB taxonomy): domain Bacteria; phylum Pseudomonadota; class Alphaproteobacteria; order Caulobacterales; family Caulobacteraceae; genus Phenylobacterium. The sequence goes on from DASUIJ010000350.1 coordinate 7,808, forward strand.
CGGCGTGGTGCGCCGGTCGTTCAGGATGCGTCCGTCCTCGATGTGGATGATGCGGTCGGCATAGGCTTCCAGCCGCGGGTCGTGGGTCACGCAGATCACCGCGGCGTCATGGACCTTGGCGGCCCGCTGCAGGAGCTGGATGACGATCTGTCCGTTCTCGCCGTCCAGCGCCGAGGTGGGCTCGTCGGCGAACAGCAGGCGCGGCTGCTTGGCCAGCGCCCGGGCGATGGCGACGCGCTGCTTCTCGCCGCCCGACAGTTCGCTGGGACGCTGGTTGAGCCGCGCGCCCAGGCCCACCTCGTTCAGGGCCGTGGTCGCCCGTTCCCGGGCCTCGGCCGGCGTCAGGCCGGTGTATTTCAACACCGTGGTCACCTGCTGCAGGGCCGTGAGCGCCGAGAACAGGTTGAAGCCCTGGAAGATGAAGCCGCAGTGGTCCAGCCGGAACCTGTCGATCCGCCCGGGCCGCCGGCTCCAGAGGTCGTCGCCCAGGACCGAGACCTGGCCGGCGTCGGGCTTCAGCAGGCCCGACAGGGTGGCGATCAGGGTCGACTTGCCCGAACCCGACGGACCCATGACCATGGTCACGTCGCCGTGGCGGGCGTCGAAGTCGACATGCTTCAGCACCTCGATGAAGGTGCGGCCGGTCTTGAACCGCTTGGTCAGGCCCTTGGCCTGGATGGCGTGACGGGGGCTGATCATCGCAACAGGTCCGCGGGTTGGCTGCGCTTCAGGATGCCCATGGCCATCAGGCCCGAGGCGATCGAGATCAGCATCAGCAGGATGCCGACGCCCAGCACGGCGGGGATCGGGAAGCCCATGGGCAGGCCGCCGCTCTTGGCCAGCAGGTAGACGCCCCAGGTGAAAAGGCCGGTGGCCATCAGGCCCACCACGCCCACCCAGAACGAGAGTTCGATGACGATCAGTCTCAGGCTGCCCATCGAGACGCCGAGCGCCCGCAGGCTGGCGAATTCCTTGATGTTGGCCAGGATCGCGCCGCGCAGGGTCTGGGAGGTGATGCCCACCCCGATCAGGAAGCCCAGGAACACCGAGAAGCCCAGGAACAGGCCGATGATCTGTTCCTTCATCAACGCGCCCTCGTTGGCCTTGGACAGCTCGTCGCGGGTCCAGGCGCGGAAGGAGCCCTTGCCCTGGGCGTTGAGCTGCTCGCGGACGGCGTCGGCGCGGGCGGGGTCCCTCAGGCGCACCATCAGGGGGCCGGTCTTGTCGCCCTTCTCCATCATGCCCAGCAGCCGAAGGGTGTCGCGCGAGACGGTCACCGAGGCGTTGTTCATGTCGGGATAGCCGTCGAGGATCGCGCGGATGTAGACGGTCTTGCCGTTGATCGTCGCCCGGTCGTTGAGCTTGACGCCGAGCCGGGCCAGGGCCGTGCGGTCGATGGCCGCCGCATAGGGCTCCAGCAGCGCCACCCGCGTGGCCTCGCTGTAGTCGGTCGGCAGGGTCACGGCGCCCGGCTCGGTGTCGACCATGTTGACCTGGACGAAGGTGGTGACCTGCTTCTGGCCCTGGGCCGGCGAGTTGGTCCAGCGCCCGCCGCCGCCGTCGAAGCTGGCGACCTGGGCCACCTCTGGGTTGAGATAGACCTGCGGTCCCAGCCGCCGCGGCAGGCTGGTCGGCCCGGAATTGATCAGGCTCTCCGACTTGGGCGGCATGAGGATCAGGTCGGCCCGACTGCGGTCGACCGTGGCCGTCGCGCCTTTGACGATGCCCGTGAACATCCCCACCTGGGCGAGGATGAGCAGGCCCGAAAAAGCGAGCGCGATCACGGCCGCCATGTACCGGCGCCATTCGTAGATCAAGGTGGCCAAGGCCAGCGACATGGGGTCCCTCCCAGCGCCGGGAAGATGCGATCGGGGCTTGCTGGGAGCTAATTAATTCGGAGTAAGAAGCGGTTGCAGCGGGTTAATTCGATGTAACCAACAGATGTCCGGGCGGTCACTCGAGATCGACCAGAAGTGGTTGAAGCGAAGCCTGCAGACGGCGCAAGGGGCTCGTGCCCTGGTGAAGGAATTGACGGTGAAATCGCGCCCGGGGCTCTCTAGATAGGACCGCATCTACCGGGGAGGCTCGAATGCTGGCGTTCGGATCGCAGCGGGCGCTGTTCGACATCCCGTCGGGCGTCGCCTACTTCAACACCGCCTACAACGCCCCGCTCCTGAACAGCTCGCGGGAACGGCTGGCGGACGCGGCCGGGGCCAAGAGCCGACCCTGGGAACGGACCGCCGACAACTTCTTCGCCGACGCCGAGCGGGTGCGCGAACTGGCCGCCGATCTGTTCGGGGGCGAGGCCGACGGCTACGCCGTGATCCCGGCGGCGAGCTACGGGGTCAGCGCCGCCGCACGGGCGATCGAGCCCCAACTCAGGCCCGGCGACCGCATCCTGGCGCCGGCCGAGGAGTTCCCGTCCAACGTCCTGCCGTGGCGCCGCGCGGCCGGGCAGACCGGCGCGGTCGTCACCACGATCCCGAAGCCGGCCGACGGGGACTGGACGGCCCCGATGCTCGCGGCCCTGGCCCAGGGCGCCCGGGTGGCCGCGGTCGCCAACTGCCACTGGACCGACGGCGCGCGCCTGGACCTCGTCGCCATCGGCCAGGCCTGCCGCGAGGCCGGCGCGCTGCTGGTGCTGGACATCACCCAATCCCTGGGCGCCATGCCGATCGATCTCGAGGCGGTGCGGCCCGACTTCATGGTCTGCGCCGGCTACAAGTGGCTGCTCTGTCCCTATGGTTTCGGCCTGATGTACGTGGCCCCGGCGTGGCGCGACGCCCGGCCGCTGGAAGAAACCTGGCTCGCCCGGACCGGCGCCGAGAATTTCGCCGGACTGGTCAACTACAGCGACGAATACAGGCCCGGCGCGCGGCGGTTCGATGTGGGCGAGACCTGCGTCACCACCGTCCTGCCCGGCGCCGTGGCCGCCCTGGAACAGCTCCGGGCCTGGGGCGTGGCCGAGGTCGCGGCCAGCCTTGCCGCGATCAACGCCCGACTGCAGGCGCGCCTCGAGGGGCTGGGTTTCCAGTTGCCGCTCGAGTCCCTGCGCTGCCCGCACATGTTCGGCGCCAGGCTGCCGGCCCGCTACTCAGGCGATCTGGTGGGCGCGTTGCGGGCACGCGATGTGTTCGTCAGCCAGCGCGGATCGTCGATCCGTTTCGCCCCCCACCTGCATGTGACCGAGGCGGACATCGACCAGCTGTTCGCGGCCCTCGACGGGGCCCTCGGCTAGGCCCGGCCGAAAAGCCGGCCTCAATCTTGCCACGATGATCCCAGGAGCGGGGCGCTTGTCCCGCATTGAACCAATTCAGGAATGCGATGATGAAGCTGCAAAACCTGGCCGGCGCGATGGCGATGGCTGTGTCTCTGGTCGGCGCCTCCATGGCTCATGCCGCGACCGTGCTGACCTGGACCAACGCCAACACCGGCGTCGCCAAGGTCGTCGACTTCAACGGCTACGAAGACGGTCTCATCGCCGGCCTCAACGCTGAGATCACCTACACCCTCAGCAGCGTCACCAACGGCGGCAAGACCTGGAACTTCGCCTATCAGGTCGAGAACATCTCGTCCGCGCCGGTCACCGCGTCGCGCATCTCCGGCTTCGGCTTCAACGTCGATCCCAACGTGTCCGGCAGCTCGGCGACCGGGACCTACACCCACACCGCCTCGGGCAACGTGCCGATGCTCGGCTCGCGTGAAGTGTGCATCACCGGCAACAACTGCGCCGGCGGCGCCAGCGGCGGCGTCACCTTCGGCAACACCGGCTCCGGAACCTTCCGCCTGAACTTCGGCTCGTCCAAGTCCAGCCTGGCCCTGTCGGACCTCTATGTGCGCTATCAGTCGGTCAACGCGCCGGGCGTCACGGGCGGCTCCGCCGTCGGCGTTCCCACGATCCTGCCCCCGGGCGGCGTGCCGGAACCGGCCACCTGGGCGATGATGCTGACGGGCTTCTTCGCCGTCGGCGCGACCCTGCGGTCGGCCCGCCGTCAGACCGTCGCCGCCTGAGGCGCGACCCACTTCGGGACATCGAGGCGCCGCCGGCTCAAACCGGCGGCGTTTTCGTGCGCGCCTAGTCCATCATCCGGGCGATCACCGACTGGCTGGCCATGGCCATGAGCTGGCCGTCCTCGCTGAACAGCCGCATGTCGCCGTGGGCGAAGCCGCCGTGGATGCCCTGGATCATGATGTCGGCCAGCACCCAGCGGGTGGGCACGATGCGGACGATGCGCAGGGTGTTGTCCAGGCTGTTGCCGCCGCCCGGCCGTCCCAGCGCCGCGCCGACGCCCGAGGGCACGTAGTCGGCGATCACCGCCAGCACGCTGGCGTCCACCGGGAACGCCTCGATGGTGCGGATCCACATCACCAGCCGGCCGTCAGGGCTCAAGGTCCCGTTGCGGGGGCCCTCGCCGTAGCGGCCCTTGGCCATCCGCACCTCCAGGCGCGCGTTCAGGTTCGAACCCTGGTCGCCCCACAGCACCGAACGCTCGCAGTCTTCCGGCGGCGGCATGAGGGGCGCGGTCACCCACTGGTGCGACACCGGGCTCGGACGCGCGCCGAGCGCCGCGTTGACCGTGAAGATCTCCTGATCGCCCACATGGCCGATGACGCGGGCCTGGCTGTTGTACTTGCCGGCCACGGGCACCCAGACGTCCAGGTCCACCACCGAGCCCGGCCGGGCGTAGGACAGGTACTGGGCCGTGGCCCACACCACCGGCCGCTCGCAGGTCCGCTCCATAGCCGCGATCGCCGAGGCCAGTCCGATGCCGCCGTACATGAACATGTTCCCGGGCGGCCCGACGCAGACCGCGTCGGTGAGGGGCAGGAACCAGCGATGGGGGTTGTGGGTGGCCTGGAGATCGAAGAACAGCGCGCTCATGGGCGGCATGTGACCGAGCCGGGGCGTCTGCGCAAGTCGGGCGTGTTCGCATCACGCCGGCCGGAAGGACGGCGACGGGGACTGGCCGTCCTTCATTTCTGCGCAGGACGCGTCCGGCGAGCGAGGAAGGCGCCGCGCGCTATCGGCTGGCTTTCACTTGAGGCAGGTGCGCCTGGATGTAGGCGATGACCGCCCACCGGTCCTGGTCCGAGAGGCTGGCCTTGAAGCTCGGCATGGCCGTGCCGAACGGCGCGCCGCCCTCCGAGACGGTCCAGAACATGAACGGGTCCCAGTTGCCGATCGGCATACGCGAAAGCCCGGCCAGATCGGCGGGGCGCGGCGAGAGCGCGCCCGCAGCCGGGCCATCGCCGAACCCGGTCGGCCCATGGCATGAGGCGCAATTGCCCGCGTACACCTGGGCGCCGCGCGCGACGGTGGCGCTGGTCCTGGGGAGCGGATTGCTGAGCCGGGTGTAGGGCGCGGGGACGCCCCCCATCATCGCGGCGTGATTGCGCGCCGTGCTGGGGCCCATCACCCCTCCGCCCATGCCGCCCATCATGCCCGGGCCGCGGCCGCCCATCATGCCGCCATGACCGCCGATCATGCCGGGGCCCCGGGGCCACGGCGTCGCGCCGCAACATCCGCGCCACGCCTGAGGCCCTTGCGCCTGGGGCTGAGCGTCAGCGGCTGTGGTTCCAGCGAGTGGGGCGCCAAGGGCCAGTACGAGCCCGGCGATGGAGAGCATTCTCATGGCGAGGTCTCCGCACCTTTTGCGAAACCACTGTGCGCCTCGAACTCCGCCGGGCATAGACCGCGATCCATGTTTTTCGGGCCCGGCCCGGTATCTCCGGAGCCTCGCGGGTGACCCAGGCGCCGAACGACATCGGCCGGCACGCCTAGATTTCCACGGCCTCACCCGCGACCGACCTGCTGAACTTCGCCGCGAACCCGGCGACCCCGACGCCCATCAGCCCGAACCCGGCCCACTGGCCGATCCCGTCGGGCATCAGGAAGCCCAGCGGTCCGCCCAGCACGATCAGGCCGGCCATGGCCCAGGTCCGCCACCGCGTCCCGGTCCGCGCCTCCTGCCAGTCGTCGAACTCCGGCTCGAAGTCCGGGGTCGCGTCGAGGGTGGCCGGCGGCGGGGCCGCCGGCAATGGGCGCAGGGGCGCCGGTGCAGGGGCAGGGCCCCAGACCGCGGCGGGAGGCGGGGCTCTGCGTCCGAAGGGCTGGCTCATGGCGCGCTCCGAAGGTCGAGCCCCGACCTTAGGCCGACAGCCTTAGCAGGCCGTTATCCAGCAGGCTTACCGTAGGGCGAGGAGTCGTAGATCGCCTGCTCGGCCTCGGTCATGTCGGCGCCGAAGTCGGCGAACAGCGGCGTCGACAGGTAGCGTTCGCCGGTGTCGGGCAGCATGCACAGGATGTTGGCCCCCTTGGGCGCCTCGGCGGCGATCTTCAGGGCGCCGGCGAAAGTGGCGCCGGAGGTGATGCCGACGAAGATGCCTTCCTGGGTCGCCAGGTCCTTGGCGCACTTCATCGCCTCCGGCCCGTCGATGGCGATCAGCCGGTCGATGTCCTTGGCCGAGACCACGTCGCCAGTGATCTTGGGGATGAAGTCGGGCGTCCAGCCCTGCATGGGGTGCGGCTTCCAGGCCGGGTGGCCCTCGGCGGCGGAGCCGTCGGGATTGCGCGCCTGCTCCGCGCCGCTGGCCAGCAGCTGGGCGTCCGAGGGCTCGCAGACGACGATCTTGGTGTTCGGGCTCTCCTTCGCCAGGACCCGCGACACGCCCCGCAGCGTGCCGCCGGTGCCGTAGCCGGTGACCCAGTAGTCCAGGGTCTCGCCCTTGAAGTCCTCGAGGATCTCAACCGCCGTGGTGCGCGAATGGACATCCGGGTTGGCTTCGTTCTCGAACTGGCGAGTCAGGAACCAGCCGTGCGTCTCGGCCAGCTCGGCGGCCTTGGCCACCATGCCGGTGCCGCGCAGGGCGGCCGGGGTGGTGACGACCTTGGCGCCCAGGAAGCGCATCAGCCTCCGCCGCTCCACCGAGAAGCTTTCGGCCATGGTGACCACCAGGGGATAGCCCTTCTGGGCGCAGACCATGGCCAGGCCGATGCCGGTGTTGCCGCTGGTGGCCTCGATCACCGTCTGGCCGGGTTTCAGCGCGCCGGACTTCTCGGCCGCCTCGATGACTCCCAGGGCCAGGCGGTCCTTCACGGAGCCCAGCGGATTGAAGGCCTCGACCTTCACCCACAGGTTCACCCCGGCGGGACCCAGCTTGTTGATCTTCACGACCGGCGTACGGCCGATGGTCTCGAGGATGTTCTGATATCGGGCCATAGCCGTCTCCCCATGTAAGGCGCGGACCTCAGCGCCGAGATTGCGCGGCCAGGATCACGGTTTTCCTGGTCGAGACAAAAGAAATTCGTTCTCTCACCGAGCCGGCCGGCGCGCCCTCAGTCCGTCGAGCAGGGTTTCCAGCGCCTCCGCATAGGCGCGGCCCGCCGCCGCCGGGTGCTCCGCCTCGCCGCAGGCCATGGCCGCCTCGGTGACCGCTCCCAGGAACAGGCGCGCCAGGGGCTCGACCGGCTGAGCGGGGACCAGGCCCTGTTTCATGGCCAGGTGCAGCACCTTGGCGATGTCGCCGCCGAAGTGCTGGGCGTCGATCTCGCGCCAGCGCGCCCAGCCCAGCACGGCGGGCCCGTCCCTGAGCATCACCTGGCCGGTGGGGCCTTCCGAGCAGAGCGTGAAATAGGCCCGCGTCGCCGTCGCCATGGACGCCAGCACGTCGGTGGCCTCCGCCGAGGCGGCGGCGACCTGGCGCGCCACCTCCATCGAGACCGCCTCGAACACCGCCTCGAACACGCGCTCCTTGCCGGCGAAGTGGTGGTAGACGGCGCCCTTGGCGACCCCGGAGGCCTGGGCGATCTCATCCATGGTGGTCGCGGCGAAGCCCTGGGCGCCGAAAAGCGTCTTCGCCGCCTCCAGGATGGCGGCCCGGGTCTGGGCGGTGCGGTCGGCCTGTCTCGCCATGGGCGCAACCTAGCAAGGGAGAGGCCTCGGGGCCAATTGACTTACCGTCCGGCGGTCGGTAATTACCGACCGTCAGTCAGTTTTATCGATCCAGGAGTTCGCC
>DASUIJ010000351.1:0-2610 GCA_036279815.1 Phenylobacterium sp.
CGCCAAGCGCGGGGAGGACGAACGCGACCGCGCCGACTACCAGACCGTCTACGCCAACGCCGACGGCTCGGTGGCCGCGCCCACGGCCGGCCTGCACTTCACGCCCGAACTGCTGGCGCGACTGCGCGGCATGGGCGTGGAGATCCGCTTCGTGACCTTGCATGTCGGCGCCGGCACCTTCCTGCCGGTGAAGACCGACAATCTGAGCGAGCATCGGATGCACGCCGAGTACGGCGAAGTTTCGGCGGAGACAGCCGCCGCGCTCAACGCCGCCAAGGCGCGCGGGGGGCGGGTGATCTGCGTTGGCACCACGTCGCTGCGCCTCGTGGAGAGCGCGGCCGGCGAAGACGGCGTGGTCGCCCCGTTCATGGCCGAAACGGCGATCTTCATCACCCCGGGCTACCGGTTCCGCGTGGCCGACGGCCTGATGACCAATTTCCACCTGCCGAAGTCGACCCTGTTCATGCTGGTCAGCGCATTTTCGGGGCTGGACCAGATGAAGGCCGCCTACGCCCACGCCATCGCCTCCGGGTACCGCTTCTATTCCTATGGCGACGCCAGCCTGCTCTGGAGGGCGGGGTCATGACGGCGTTTCCGTTCGAGATCTCGGCGACCGACGGCCAGGCGCGCACCGGGGTGCTGAAGACCGCCCGCGGCGACATCCGCACCCCCGCCTTCATGCCCGTGGGGACGGCCGCCACGGTCAAGGCGCTGACGGTGGACCAGGTGGCCGAAACCGGGGCCGACATCATCCTGGGCAACACCTATCACCTGATGTTGCGGCCCGGAGCCGAACGGGTGGCGCGCCTTGGCGGGCTGCATCGCTTCATGCGCTGGGAGAGGCCGATCCTGACCGACTCCGGCGGCTTTCAGGTGATGAGCCTGTCGAAGATCGCCAAGGTCACGGAGCAGTCGGTGGCCTTCCAGAGCCACATCGACGGCTCCAGGCACGTGCTGACTCCGGAGCGCTCCATCGAGATCCAGGCGGAGCTCCTGGGTTCGGACATCGTCATGCAACTGGACCAGTGCGTGTCCTGGCCCGCGGAAAAGGCCAAGGCCGCCGACGCGATGACCCTTTCCGCCCGCTGGGGCGCCAGGTCGAAGGCGGCGTTCGGCGACCGCCCGACCCAGGCGCTGTTCGGCATCCAGCAGGGCTCGACCTTCGAGGACCTGCGCCGCGAGTCGGCGGAGCGCCTGCAGGAGATCGGCTTCGACGGCTACGCCCTGGGCGGCCTCGCGGTCGGGGAGGGGCACGAGGCGATGTGCGGGGTGCTGGAATATGCGCCGGCCATGCTGCCCGCCGACCGGCCGCGCTACCTGATGGGGGTCGGCAAGCCCATCGACCTGGTGGAGGCGGTGGCGCGCGGCGTGGACATGTTCGACTGCGTCCTGCCCACGCGCTCTGGCCGCCATGGCCAGGCCTGGACCTGGGAAGGCTCGGTCAACCTGAAGAACGCCCGCTTCGCCGAGGACGACACCCCCCTGGACGAAACCATCGCCTGCCCGGCGTCCAGTCACTATTCCAAGGCCTACTTGCATCATCTGGTGAAGGCCGAGGAGATCCTGGGCCAGGTCCTGTTGTCCTGGCACAACATCGCATTCTTCCAGGCCCTGACCGCCGCCATGCAGGCCGCCATCGCCGAAGGGCGGTTCGAGGCGTTCCGCCGCGATTTCAAGGCCCGCCAGCGCGTCTAGCGGATCGGGTACTTCGGTCCCCTGCGCTCGCTGACCGGCGGCGTCCCGGCCTTGACGTGCGAGGGGGTGGCCGGCGGATTGCAGCCGCGCGCCTCGCCCAGGCCCTTCAGATAGGCCCGACGGACAGCTCCGGCCGTGATCGCCGCAGCGACCAGGCTGTCGTGCCGCTCGGCGCCGGACAGTTGCCGCACCCAGCCGCGGAAGGGAATGATGCCGGAGGTCGCGCCGGCCATGGCGCCCATGACGGACTCCCGGCCCCGTTCTATCAGATCGTCCTCGTCCACGGGGAGTTCGTCGAGGTCGGCGCCCAGGGCCCCGTTCAACGGCAGCATCTGGCGGGTGATACCCGCGCAGCTGGCCGGGCTGGGCCGCGCGTAGGGATCGGCCATCGCCTGCAGCAGGACGTCGGGAATCTTCGTGCGAAGCACATTCACGTCGCGGAGGGGCGACGTCACGACGCCCTGCAGGTTTTCCCGCCGGGCCTGGGAGGTGGTCTGAATCTTGGTGGAGCCGTCGGCCGGCAGGGTGGTGCAGGCGGCGATCAGGAGGAGAGGGGGGAGTGCAGCGAGGGGGATGCGCATGCATTAAGCTTACCGGCGCAACCCCGGGCCTGGAAAGCCTGCGTGTGGCCTTGCCCCGGGACAGGCGCGGCCCTAAGGTCCGCGCCGCTTCGCCCGGCGCGCACATTGCGCCGCGCCAAGGGCCGGTAGCTCAGTGGTAGAGCACCCGACTTTTAATCGAGTGGTCGTGGGTTCGACCCCCACCCGGCCTACCATTTCCCCGCAGAGTCCACGATCACGCCGGGCGCCGTCGCCGGCGTTCCTTCCAGTCGGAAGGGCGTTCGCGCCGATTCCCCCTGGAACGGGCCAGGGGGTTCAGGGGGCGCCAGGCTTTCCTCGATCGGCCGCAGAAAAT
>DASUIJ010000352.1:0-3704 GCA_036279815.1 Phenylobacterium sp.
TTGCCGATCGCCCCGCCCCCGAGGGCGATGTCGACAGCCTGGCCGGCGCCATCGCCCAGATCTGGTGCGCCACCCTGGGTCCGCGGGCCGAGGCCGGCCCCGCCCGTATCGAAGGCGGAAGCTCAATGTCCTCCGGCCGGCCCGGGCGCCAAATTGCCGCGGCCGATCTGCATCGGGCTTGATCTGAGACAATCCGCGCGGGGCGCGGACGGGCTATGGATTTCTCACGCCATTCCTCCGTGAACCCCATGCTTCCCACCGTCACCCATCGCGCCGTCCGACCCTCCAGCCAACCCACCGGGTGGGCGCATGTGCAGTTCTTCGGGAAGGTCGCCGACCGGTTCGGAAGGACGCGCGAGGCGCCCATCCCCCTGGGCGGCTGCACGCTTTCCCAGTTGATGGCGGCGCTCGCCCGCGAGGCGCCCGGCGGGGCCGAAGCTCTGGCCGAGCCGGGTCTGAGGATGGCCGTCGACCAGGTCCTGACCACCGAAGACGCCTGGGTGCTGCCCGGTCAGGGGGTGGCGTTTTTCTCAGTGTTTTCCGGAGGCTGACATGACCCCATCCGCCCAGTTGAAGCCGGGGCGCCGGGTGGGGATTCATCCCGACCTGCCGTTCTACCCTCTGGCCATCGCGGTCCTGACCATCTCGGACACCCGCAACGAGACCACCGACACCTCCGGCGGCCTGCTGGTCCAGCGCCTGGAGGCCGCGGGCCACGGCCTGGCGGGCAGGGCCATCGTTCCAGACGAGGTCGACGCCATCCGGGCCCAGGTCAGGGCCTGGGTCGAGGACCCACGTGTCGATGTGATCGTCGCCACCGGCGGGACCGGGTTCTCGCCCAGGGACGTCACGCCCGAGGCCATCCGGCCGTTGCTGCGCCGGGAGATGGACGGGTTCTCGGTGGTCTTCCATCAGGCCAGCCAGACCACCGTCGGCGTCTCGACCCTGCAGTCCCGGGCCCTGGCCGGCCAGATCGACGAGACCTTCATCTTCTGCGTGCCGGGGTCCACCGGCGCCTGCCGCGACGCCTGGGACCTGGTGCTGGCCGACGAGTTCGACAGCCGCTTCAAGCCCTGTTCCCTGGTCGGGCAGATTCCGCGCTATCGCGGCGTCTGCGCATGATCGGCTTCGAGGAGGCGTGCCGTCTGGTGTTCGGCCTCGCCCGGCCCCTGGGCGTCGAGATGGTCACGCTGGAGCGGGCCGCGGGCCGCACCTGCTCCGCGCCGGTGGTCGCCGGACATTCGGCCCCCGCCGTCGCCACCTCGGCGATGGACGGCTATGCGGTTTGCGAGGCCGATCTTGCGGCCGAGGCGCGCCTGCTCGAGGTGATCGGCGACGTGTTCGCCGGTCAGCAGGGGTTCGCCGGCGAAATGGCCCCCGGGCGCTGCGTACGGATATTCACCGGCGCGCCGCTGCCCCGCGGCGCCGACCGGGTGGTGATGCAGGAGATCGTCTGCCGGGAGGGCGCGCGGATCCGGCTCGCCGAACCCCCGGGGAAGAACCGTCATGTCCGTGGCGTCGGCTCGGATTTCGCCCAGGGCGACCAGCTCATCGCGCGCGGGGCAACCCTGACGCCCCAGGCCGTGGTGACGGCGGCCGCCGCGGATCTGGCGGCCGTCGAGGTGTACCGGCGGCCGCAGGTGGCCATCCTCACCACCGGCGACGAGCTCGCCGAGCCGGGTTCCGCCTCGACGATTCCGGGCGCCATTCCGGAAAGCGTCTCGTTCGGCGTCGCGGCCCTGGCTCAGCAATGGGGCGCCGACGTCGTCGAGCGCCGCCGGGTGCGCGACGACCTCGACGCCCTGCAGGCGGCGGCGCGGACCGCCCTGGCGGGCGCCGACCTGGTGGTGACCACCGGCGGCGCTTCGGTCGGGGAGAAGGATTTTGCGCGCGCGATGTTCGAGCCGTTCGGCCTGGAGATCATCTTCGCCAAGGTGGCCATCCGGCCAGGCAAGCCCGTCTGGCTCGGCCGGGCGGGGGACAAGCTGATCCTCGGCCTGCCGGGCAATCCCTCGGCGGCCATGGTCACGGCCAGGCTGTTCCTGGCGCCCTTGCTCGCCGGCCTGGGCGGCAGGGACCCGGCCTCGGCCTGGCGGTGGCGGCCCGTTCCGCTGGCGCGTGCGCTGGAGACCTGCGGCGAGCGCGAATGCTTCCATCGCGCCCAGGGCCGCGTGGGCGGCGTCCTGCCGGTCGACAATCAGGATTCCAGTTCCCAGAAAACCTTGGCGGCGGCGGACCTGTTGATCCGCCGCCGCCCGGGCGCCCGCGCGTTATCCGCTGGAGAACTTGTCGAAGTGCTCGACTTCTAGAGCTCTCGTCCCCCGGGCGGCCGTTCACAGAAATCGAGCGAACAGCACCTCGTTCTCAAGGCGCATGTGTTCGCGCAGATCGCGGTCGATCTTGCCGCAGATCCGATAGAGGTCCCGCCAGGCCGCGCAGGCGCCGATCGGCGCCGTGAACATGTCGGTCATGGCTTCCAGATGGTCGAGCTGCTCGTCGACGTCGACATGCTCCGACATCATGCGGGCGATCGGAAAGCGGACCATCTGACCGCCGCCCTGCAGCATCATGGGGAAGAGCACCGTCTCTTCCTTCCGCTGATGGCCTTCCAGGTCGTCCGCGATCATCGCCAGGTGGTCGGCCAGGCCGACCGGGCAGTCAGGGTCCTGGGCGTGGGTCGCCTCGACCTTGCGCGCCAGGCGGATCGCCTCGGGAAACTCCCGGCGGTGGGTCTCGTGATACCGCTCGAGGATGAAGGCGATCAGCTCCGGCGTCGCCGACGGCGCGGCGTCCTTGGGACCCCAGAGGTCCTTCGCCAGGTCTTCCGGCGGCCGGCGCGCGAAGGCCCGAAGAACAAGGTCGGTTTCCGGGATCATGGCGGACTCCTTTCCCGGGCAAGCTAGGCCCGATGGCGTCGCCGGCAATTGAGCGGCGTCGCCCTTCCGCTTGATGTTGGACAATCGCCCCGGTCCCGGAATCGACGAGCCTCGCGACCACAGGAGAGGTTCACCATGGCGTTCGACAACCCCCTCGCGGGCGAGATCTGGTCCAGCAAATATCGGTTCGATCCGCCCGGCGGGACCGGCGACGCCAGCGTCCAAGAGACCTGGGCGCGGGTCGCCGACGCCCTGGCCCAGGCCGAGACCGAGGCCCTGCGCCCGATCTGGCGGGCGAAGTTCCTGGGCGCCCTGCAGGACTTCCGCTTCCTGCCGGCGGGACGGATTCTCGCGGGGGCCGGCACGGATCGCAGCGTGACCCTGTTCAACTGCTTCGTCATGGGCCGCATCCCCGACGACCTGGGGGAGATCTTCGCCCAGCTTCGCGAGGCCGCGGTCACCCTGCAGCAGGGCGGCGGGGTCGGAATGGACTTCTCCTCGATCCGGCCCAAGGGCGCCCGCGTCCACGGCGTGGGCGCCGACGCGTCCGGCCCCTTGAGCTTCATGGACGTGTGGGACGCCATGTGCCGCACCATCCTGTCGGCGGGCCAGCGCCGCGGCGCGATGATGGGCTGCCTCCGCATCGACCATCCCGACATCGAAGCCTTCATCGAGGCCAAGCGGGAGCCCGGGCGCCTGCGCAACTTCAACCTGTCGGTCCTGGTGACCGACGCCTTCATGAGCGCGCTCGAGGCCGACGCCGACTGGCCGCTGGTGTTCGACGGCGAGGTGGTCTCGACCGTCCGCGCGGCGGACCTCTGGCGGACG
>DASUIJ010000353.1:0-3728 GCA_036279815.1 Phenylobacterium sp.
CCCGGCCCCGAGCTTCAGCCAATGGGCCAGGGCGGCGTCAAAGTCGGCGGGCACATAGGCCAGTTGCATGACGTCGCCCAGCCGGGCGATGGAGGCGCTCATTCGGCGGCCTCCGCCACAGCGGGGGACACGGGCGGCAGCGGCATGTCGATGGCCTCGGCGATCGCCCGATGCTGATACTGCAGCGCGATCTCCTGGCGGCCATAGACCACGGTGGCGCCCGGCGGCATGGCGGTCAGGTTCTTCCAGCCCTCGGCCGCCGTGACATAGTCCTCCGTGCGGACCACTTGGGCGGTGGCGTCGAACGCCTGCTCCACTTCGGCCCGATGCTCCTCGGAGCGCACCCCGCCGAAAGCGTAGATGGTCTTGAAGGTCCGGGTCTCGCCCGGCTGCTCGCCCGGATAGTGCCGGAAGATGGTGAGATAGGTCTTGCCGGGCGAAACGCTGCCCGCGAACAGCACCACATTGGGGAACAGGTAGTGGATTCCCGCCGCCTCGGGCCGGACGCCCCAGGTCTCCTCGGGTTTGTCGACCCAGTTTTCCCAGCTGCGCTCCACGAAGCTCACCCGGTGGTGGCGGCCGTAGCGGTCGTAGACGGTGATGTCGTTGCGGAAATAGGGCGCGAGCGTCTGCTTGTGCAGGGCGGCGAAGTGATAGCCCTCGCCATAGGTGTCCAGCGCGTATTTCCAGTTGGCGGCCACCGGCAGGACGTCACTCTTGACCCGCTCGGCCCCTTCCAGGTTCAGCCCCGCCAGGACGGCGCCGAACTCCCCCAGATGGGCGTCGATGTCCATCTCGCCGCCCGGGGTCGGCAGCACGAAGATCATGCCGTGACGCTCGGCGCAGGGCACGGAAAACAGGTGATCGCGGCCGGTCATGCCGCCCTCGAACCGTTCGGCCTCCGGCGCGGCGATAAGCCTGCCGTCCGCGGCGAAGGTCCAGCCGTGGAACCAGCAGGTGAAGCGGTTGGCCTTGCCCTCGGCCTCCCGCACCAGCCGGGCGCCGCGATGGACGCAGATGTTGAGGAAGGCGCGCACCGCCCCGTCGCCCTGCCGCGTCACCACGATGGGGACGTCGGCCTCGTCGAAGGTGCGATAGGCCCCGGGGCCGGCCAACTCCGACGACAGGCAGACGAACTGCGGAGTCTTCCTGAACAGCACCTCGCGCTCGCGGGCATGGCGCGCCGGGTCGAAATAGACCGAGGCGGCGTTCACCATCGGCGCGTCGGCGAGATCGCTGGTGCCGTTCTTGATATGCCCCACCACCCGGCGCGCGACCGCCAGGCGAGATTCCAGGACGTCTTGGACTTGAGCGGCCATGGCGGCCTCCTCTGTTTGCGTCAGGCGTATTCCAGCACTGATCGGGCGGCTTCCTCGATGCGGCGCGCCGTGGGCATGTACTCGTCCTCCAGGGTCGGCGCGAACGGCACCGGGGTGTGCGGACAGGTGACCTGCTTGATGGGTGACTTCAGCGACCGGAAACCCTTGTCGGCCACCAGTCCGGCGATGTCGCAGGCCAGGGAGCAGCGCGGCGGACTCTCGTCGATCACCACCAGGCGGCCGGTCTTGGCGACGCTCTCCAGGATCGTCTGCTCGTCGAGCGGCGAGGTGGTCCGGGGATCGACGACCTCGACCTGGATTCCGTCCTTCGCCAGGGCCTCTGCCGCCGCTACCGCCCGCGGCACCATGGCCCCGAAGGCGACGAAGGTGAGATGTTTGCCTTCGCGGACGATGTTGGCTTCACCGAAGGGAATCCGGTAGGGCTCGTCGGGCACCTCGCCCTCCATGCCGAACAGGAACTTCGATTCCAGGAAGATCACCGGGTCATCGTCCCGGATGGCCTGGATCAGCAGCCCCTTGGCGTCATAGGGGCTGGACGGCATCACCACCTTCAGTCCCGGAACCATGGTGAAGAGCGGATGCAGGGTCTGGCTATGCTGGGCCGCGGCCCGGAAGCCGGCGCCGATCGTGGTGCGAATGACCATGGGAGTCTTGGCCTTGCCGCCGAACATGTATCGGAACTTGGCGGCCTGATTGTAGATCTGGTCGAAGCAGACGCCGACGAAATCGACGAACATCATCTCGGCCACCGGGCGCAGGCCGGTGAGCGCGGCGCCCGCCGCCGCGCCGATGATGGCGCTTTCCGAGATCGGCGTATCGATCACCCGCTCGGGGCCGAACTCCTTGTACAGGCCCTGCATCTGGCCGAACACGCTGCCGACACCGCCGGCCTCGCCGGATCCGCCCTGGCCGCCGGCGACGTCTTCGCCAATGACGATGACGCGCCGATCACGCTGCATCTCCTGACGCACCGCCTCGTTGATCGCCTGAAGATAGGTTTTTTTGGACATGACGCGTTTCCTTCGGCTCAGGCGTATTTGACGTAGACGTCGCGGGTGAGGTCCCGAGCCGGATCGGGGAACGGCGCGGCGATCGCTTCCACGACCGCCTCCTCGATCAGGGCGAGGATCTGAGCCTCGATCGCGTCGAAATCGGACTTGTCCAGCAGGCCCGCCTCAATGACGCCGCTGCGGAACCGCGGCAGGGCGTCGGCGGCCCGGGCCTCGGCGATCTCCTGAGGCGTGCGATAGGCTTGGGGATCGCCGACGAAGTGGCCGAGGAAGCGCTTGCAGCGGATCTCCAGGGCATAGGGCCCCTGCCCGCCGCGTGCATGCTCGAGGGCTCGCAACATGGCCTCGCGCACCGCGAAGAAGTCCATGCCGTCAACCACCTCGCAGGGCATGCCGAAGGAATGGACCCGCTCGGCGATGGATGGCGCACCGCAGGCGTAGGAGACATGAGTGTGTTCGCCGTACCCATTGTTTTCGAACACGAAAATCGCGGGGACCTTGAGAACGACCGCCATGTTCAAGGCTTCGAACACCGTGCCTTGGTTGGAGGCGCCGTCTCCGGTGAACGCCACGGCGACCTTGCCGGTCTTGTTGTACTTCTGGGTCAGGGCGGCGCCCACGGCCAGCGGCGGGGCGCCCCCCACGATGGCGTTGGCGCCCAGCATCCCCTTGGAGAGGTCGGCGATGTGCATGGAGCCGCCCTTGCCGCCGCAAAGGCCCGCCGCTTTGCCCATGATCTCCAGCATCATGCCCTTCACATCCACGCCCTTGGCGATGCAGTGGCCGTGGCCGCGGTGGGTGGAGCCGATGTAGTCCTCGTCGCTGAGATCGAAGCAGACCCCGACCCCCGACGCTTCCTGGCCCAGATAGACGTGGGCGAAGCCCGGGATGTTGCCGAGGGAGAACTCCTTCTCCACGCGCTCCTCGAAGGCGCGGATGGTGAACATCCTCTCGTAGGCGCGTTTCAGGTCGTCGCGGGAAAGCTGCATGGAAAGGTCCTCGTTCAATCGGCGCCGCGGCCACCGTCCACCGTCAGCTCCGCGCCCGTGACATAGGAGGCGTCGTCGCTGAGCAGGTAGAGGATGGCGTCAGCCATGTATTCGGGCAGGCCGATCATCTTCAGCGGCGTGTCCGCAGCGAAGGCGTCGGAGAGATCCTGGCTGTCCCCGAACTGGCTGGTGATCATCGGCGTCCAGATCACGCCGGGATGCAGCGAATTCACCCGCACCTTCGGCGTCATCGCCGCGCCCTCGAGCGCGGCGACCTTGGTGAAGCCTGTGATCGCGCCCTTGGTGGCGCAATAGGCGACAGCGCCCGGAAAACCGACCTGGCCCATCAGGGACGAGACATTGACCACAGCCCCGGGGCGTCCAGCCTT
>DASUIJ010000354.1:0-6116 GCA_036279815.1 Phenylobacterium sp.
CCGCCATGACCGCGATCGAGACATCCCGGCGGGCGACGCATGGCCGAAGACCGTTCCTTCGCCGGCGGTCCGCGATCCCGGGCTTCGGGCTCAGCCTCGGCGTGACCCTGGCCATCCTGTCGACCATCGTGCTGATCCCGCTTGTGGCCGTGGTCCTGAAGGCGTCGCAGCAATCGGTCCCGGAGTTCCTGGCGGAGGCCTTTTCGGTCCGGGCGCTCGCGGCTTACCGGCTGTCGTTCGGCGCGGCCTTCATCGCCGCGGCGATCAACGGCGTGTTCGGCCTGGCCACGGCCTGGGCCCTGGTCCGCTACGAGTTTCCAGGCAAGAACCTGGTCAATGCGGTGATCGACCTGCCCTTCGCCCTGCCGACCGCCGTGGCCGGCATCGCCCTGGCCGCCCTCTATGCCGAGAACGGCTGGGTGGGCGCCTTGCTGAAGCCCCTGGGATGGAAGATCGCCTATACGCCCCTGGGCGTGATCGTCGCCCTGGCGTTCATAGGGCTGCCCTTCGTGGTGCGCACGGTGGAGCCGGTGATGCGCGACCTCTCCGCCGACGTGGAGGAGGCTGCGGCCAGCCTGGGCGCGGGCCGCCTGGACACCGTCCTGCGGGTCATCCTGCCGGCGCTCATGCCGTCCTGGCTGACCGGGTTCGCGCTGGCGTTCGCCCGGGGCATCGGGGAATACGGCTCGGTGATCTTCATCGCCGGCAACATGCCCTACCGGTCCGAGATCGCGCCCCTGCTGATCGTCATCCAGCTCGAAGAGTACAAATACGCCGCGGCCGCCGCCATCGCGGTGGTGATGCTGGGCGCCTCGTTCTCAATGCTGTTCGTGATCAACGCCATCCAGGCCTGGGCCCGGAGGCGCGGATGAGCGCAGGTCACCGCCTGGCCCACGAGGACCCGCCCTGGATCAGGGCGCTGGTGCTCGGCGTGGTCGCCGCCTTCCTGGTCCTCGTGCTGCTGCTGCCCATGGCGGCGGTGTTCGTGGAGGCGCTCCGCAAGGGGCTCGGTCCGGCCATGGAGGCGATCGGAAACCCCGACGCCCGGGCCGCCATCAGGCTCACGCTGATCACCGCGGCCATCACAGTCCCGTTCAACGCCGTCTTCGGCGTCTGCGCCGCCTGGGCGGTGGCCAAGCACAGCTTTCCCGGCAAGGCCTTCCTGATCACGCTGATCGACCTGCCGTTCTCCGTCTCGCCGGTGGTCGCGGGGCTGATCTATGTGCTGATCTTCGGCGCCCAGGGCTGGATGGGCGAATGGCTGATCGAGCACGACATCAAGATCATCTTCGCCCTGCCGGGGATCGCGCTCGCCACCATCTTCGTGACCTTCCCCTTCGTGGCGCGCGAGCTGATACCGCTGATGCAGGAGCAGGGCGTGGACGAGGAGGAGGCCGCCATCTCCATGGGCGCCTCGGGCCTGCGGACCTTCTGGAGCGTGACGGCCCCCAACATCCGCTGGGGACTGCTCTATGGCGTCCTGCTTTGCAACGCCCGCGCCATGGGTGAGTTCGGGGCGGTGTCGGTGGTCTCGGGGCACATTCGCGGGCTCACCAACACCATGCCGCTGCATATCGAAATCCTCTATAACGAGTACGATTTCGTCGGCGCATTCTCGGTCGCGGCCCTGTTGTGCCTCCTGGCTGTCGTCACCCTTGTCCTGAAGACCCTGCTTGAGATCGTGCAGCCGCCGACCCGGCGCCTTGGTCACTGACTGGAAGACATCATGACCATCTCCATCCGATCGGTGGCGAAGACCTTCGGGCGTTTCCCGGCCCTGAATGGGGTGAGCCTCGAGATCGCCGACGGCGAACTCCTGGCCCTGCTGGGCCCCTCCGGCTCGGGCAAGACCACCTTGCTGCGGGCCATCGCCGGCCTGGAGTTCCCCGACAAGGGCCAGATCTTCTTCGATGATCGGGACATGACCTACGCCAGCGCCGCGGCGCGGCGGGTGGGGTTCGTCTTCCAGCAGTACGCCCTGTTCCGACATATGAGCGTCGCCAAGAACATCGCCTTCGGCCTGGACGTGCGGAAGGGGCCGGCCAAGCCGCCTCGGGCCGAGATTCAGCGGCGCGTCGATGAACTCCTGCGGCTGGTTGAACTCACCGACCTGGGCAAGCGGTTCCCCAACCAGCTCTCCGGGGGGCAGCGACAGCGGGTGGCGCTTGCGCGCGCGCTGGCCGTGGGGCCCAGCGTGCTGCTGCTGGACGAGCCTTTCGGGGCGCTGGACGCGACAGTGCGAAAATCCCTGCGTCGGGAACTGCGCCGGATCCACGACGCCACCGGCGTCACCACCATCTTCGTCACCCACGACCAGGAGGAGGCGTTGGGTCTGGCGGATCGGGTGGCGATCCTCAATCACGGGGTGATCGAACAGGTCGGGACGCCCCAGCAGGTTCATGACGAGCCCCGGAGCGCTTTCGTGGCGGGTTTCGTCGGCGAGGCCAACTGCATCCCGGGCGCGGTCTCCGGCGGCCGGTTCACGGGCGGCGACCTGTCGCTGTCGGCGGCCGGGGTCGGCGATGGTCCTGGGGTGGCCTACGTGCGTCCTCATCAGTTCTCCCGCTCCAGGGCCGAGGGCGTCGACCTGACCGTCCGCAGGATCACGCCTGAGGGGCCGGTGGTCCGGCTGGAGGGCGTGACGACGGGCGGCCAGAGCCTGGAGGCGGCCTTCTCCCGCGAAGCCGCGGCCGACGTGGCGCCCGGAAGGTCCATAAAGCTGGGGATAGATCGCGCTTACATCTTCAGCGCGTAGGGAAACGGTTGCTACTTTAACGAGAGATTTACCGTGGTGTGGCGAAATGTCGCGTATGCAAAAGCCAGCCGGACTGCACGCGCGTTTCCGTTCGGCGCCCCGCCGCACCTTGCTGCTGGAGCTGGCGTTCCTGACTCCGGCGTTCGGTCTTCTGGCCCTGGGCGGTTTCGAGTGGGGCGGATATTTCTGGCTGCAGCACCGGGTGCAGACCGCGGCCGATCGGGCCCTGGCCGCGGCGATCTCGGCGCCCGATATCGGCCTTCGTCAGAGCCTGGCGCGCACGGCGGCCGAGCGGGTGCTCGCCGACGGTGTTTCGGATGTCAGCCTGAGCGTCGGACCCGGCGGGCCGAGCCTGCGGCTGGCCTATGACGCCTCGGCGTCCCCGATCTTCATGATCGGGCGGCTCATTCCCCTGCCGTCGCCGGTCATCGTACGGCTCGCCTCGGCGTCCTGACGCCTATTGCTGCTGTTGCTGCTGCTGGTCGTAGCCCAGGCCGGTCAGGGCGGCGCGCGCCCGGCGCACCGAGACCCCGCCCGCAGGAAATCGAAGGTCTCGCCTCGGACAAAGTCGCTCTTCAGCCGGTCCCATTCGCCCACGTCCAGGGAGGCGGGCAGCCGGGCGGCGGGCTGGGTCTCCACGGCGGAGCGGGGAAGGATCCGCTCGGTCGAGCTCCCGCCGCCATAGACCGTGAAGGTGATGCCCTGCAGCAGGAAGGACCGTTCCAGGGTCCGCTGGCGCTCGGCAAGTTCCTCGTCGCCTCGTTCTCCCCGACCTTAGGACCGGGGGCGGACGGCGAGAGGGGTATTCGAGCTGGACGGGGGTTCGGAGGACCGGCGCCTATAATTTGGACACATCCCTGCCCGCAGGGAATGCAGCTTGGGCGAAGGCTCGCGGGTGACAGTGGGCGGCGACGCGGGCTAGATCGGTTGTGGGGCGCTGCAGGGAATTTGACGTTGGGACGACTGGCCTTCGCTGTCGCCGCCTCGGCGGTCTTGTGTGCAGAACTGGGCGCGGGCCCTGCGCATGGGGCCCAGCCCAGGGCGGCGGTCGAAGGGGACATGAAGCCGGCCCTGAAAACCCAGATCGTAGGGGCCGTCGGCGAGACCGACCGACCGATCGAAAACCGCTTCGAGGCCCGACGACGGGCGCGCCAGGCCGGCGAGGACGCCATCGCGGTGCTGCGGTCGGAAGGCTACTACGCCTACGAGGTCGAGCCCGACGTCACCGAGGCCGACCCGCCGCAGCCGGTGGTGAGGGTGAACCCCGGCAAACGCTTCGTCATCGCCGACCCGACGATCGAATGGGTCGGAACACCGCCCGGCGACCAGGTCCAGCAGGCCGGGGAGGCGGTGATGGGCCTCGCCAATGGCCAGGCGGGCCGGGCCGCCGATGTGGTCGGCGCCGAGGGGCGGATCGTGGCCGCCACTCAGAAGCGCGGCTATGCGGACGTGTCCGCGGCGCCGCGGGTGGTGACGGTCGATCACGCCGACCGGACCGTTCGCCCCGACTTCAAGATCGTCGCCGGAGATCTGGTGCGGCTGGACGGGGTGAGCCTGACCACCACCGGCCGGACCAACATGAAGTGGCTTCGCAAGCTGACGCCCTGGAAGCCCGGCGAGGTCTACGACCCGGAGGATGTGGGCGAACTGGAGCGGCGCCTGCTGGACACCGGCGTCTATGATTCCGTGACGGTCTCGCTGGCGCCCAGGGAGCAGACGTCGGCCGACGGCCTGCGGCCGGTGATCGTCAGCGTGGCCGACCGGGCCTACCGCCGCCTGGAACTCGGGGCCAGCTACGCCACCAGCGAGGGCGCGGGCGCTGACGCCCGCTGGACCCGCTACAACCGGTTCGGCCGCGGCGACACGGTCGCCCTGTTCGCCAGGGCCTCGACCGTCGACAGCCGCGCCGGGATGGAAATCAGCCTGCCGCACTGGCGCCGGGCCCAGCAGACCTTGAAGGCCACCGCCCAGGTGTACCGGCAATTGACCTCGGCCTACGACGAGACCGGCGCGGGGATAAGCGCCGACGTGACGCGCCGGTTCGGCAAGACTTCCTATCTCACCCTGGGCGCGTCCCTGGACTATGGCCGGACCGACGAGGTCGACGCCGGGGTGCTGGTCTCCCGCGGGCGCAACCAGATGACCGCCGCCCTGCTGGGCGCCCTGGCCCTGGACCGTTCAGACGATCCCCTCGACCCGAAGCGGGGCTGGCGGGTCGAGACCCGGGTCGAGCCGACCCTGATCACCGGCGACGGGTCGCTCCCCTACCTGAAGCTCCAGAGCCAGGGGACGGTCTATTTTCCCTTCGACGCCAAGGGCCGCAGCGTGCTGGCCGGCCGCCTGAAGCTGGGCTCGATCGTGGGCGGGGCGATCCCCGAGGTCCCGGCCTCGCGGCGCCTTTACGCCGGGGGCGGGGGATCGGTCCGCGGCTATACCTACCAGGCCATCGGCCCGCACCTGTCCGACAATACGCCGGAAGGCGGGCTGTCGCTGATCGAGGCCTCCGTCGAATATCGGCAGAAGATCGGCAAGCGTTGGGGCGTGGTGGGCTTCCTGGACGCCGGCTCCATCGGGTCCGACCAGGTTCCCAACGGCAAGAACCTCAGCCTCGGGGCCGGCGTCGGAATCCGCTACGACCTGGGCTTCGGGCCGATCCGGGTTGACCTGGCCATTCCGCTGAACGCCCGGTCCAACGATCCGAGGTTCCAGATCTATCTCAGCATCGGGCAAAGCTTTTGAGCGAACCGCCCACCCTCGAGGAAGAGGTCCAGGAGGCCGTCGAGGTCGCGGGCGAGGTGCTGCGCGGGCGGAGCCTGCCCAGGACGCTGTTCACCATCCTGGCGGTGGTCGCCGTGCTGCTGGCGGGCGGCCTGCTGGGCGTCCGCTACGGAGCGCTGCTGCCGCAGAGCCGCATGCTGATCGAGGCCAGCGCCAACGGCCTGAAGCTGGGGCGGCTCGGCAAGCTGCGCATCCAGGGGCTGGAGGGCGACATCTGGCGCGATTTCCGCGTCAAGCGGCTGACCATCTCCGACGAGAAGGGCGTCTGGCTTGAAGCCCGAAATGTCGCAGTGTCATGGCGATACATGCAGATCTTTACACGAAATCTGCACGTGGACCGGGTGGCCGCGCAGCAGGTGACGGTGATCCGCCGCCCGACCCTGACGCCCAAGCAGAAATCCCGCGGCCTGCCGGTGTCGGTGCAGATCGACGCCATCTCGGCGCGGCTGGAGATGCTGCCCGCCTTCAGCTACCGGCGCGGCCTCTATGACGTCAGCGGCAAGTTCGCAATCCGGCGGGGCGGCGGCGGCCCGGTCGTCCAGGCCGACGCGACCAGCCTGCTGCACGCCGGGGACCACCTGAA
>DASUIJ010000355.1:0-3827 GCA_036279815.1 Phenylobacterium sp.
CAGGGCGTGGCGCCGCCGAATGGGGTCCTGAAAAATCTGGTGTTCATGGGGCCCGGTCTTCGGCCGCGCCGAAACCGGGATGGCGCCCAAGCGAAAGCCGTTGAGGCGACGCGCCCGCGTCCTTACCTTCACAGCATGGGAGAGACGACGAAACCTGGCCTGGATGGCGTGATCGCCGCGGCCAAGCAGGCGCCGGGACGCGGATTGCCGCCGGTGCATCTTTGGAACCCCGCCCACTGCGGTGAGATCGACATCGTGATCCGCAAGGACGGGACCTGGTTCCACGAGGGCACGCCGATCGGGCGCGAGGCGCTGGTGCGGCTGTTCTCGACCGTGCTGCGCAAGGACCCGGACGGCTTCCACCTGGTGACGCCGGTCGAGAAGATGAAGATCACGGTCGAGGACGCGCCGTTCATCGCCACCCGCGTGGACCGCGAGGGCGAGGGGCTGAAGTTCCTGACCAATGTCGGCGACGAGGTCACGGCCGGGGCGGACAACGAGATCCGTGTCGAGATGGACCCGGCGACCGGGGAGCCGCGGCCCTATCTGCATGTCCGTCGCGGGTTGGAGGCGCTGATCGCCCGGCCGGTGTTCTATGAGCTGATCGAGCTGGCGCAGGAACGCCAGACCCCGGAAGGTCCGCGCCTGGGCGTCGAATCGAACGGCGCCTGGTTCCCGGTCGGTCCGGCCGGAGCCCACCAGCTGTGAGCCCGAACGCCCCCCCGGCCGAGATGCGCGAGTGGATCGCGGGCCATCTCGACCCGCTGGACGCCGACGCCCCGAGTCCGGCCGCCTCCGACTTCGATCTCGGCCCCAACGCCTTTCCGAACGAGCCGGTGAGCCTGAAGCCGGCGGCGGTGCTGGTGGGGCTGATCGAGCGGCCGTACGGCTATTCGGTGCTGCTGACCCGGCGGGCCGATACCCTGCGCAGTCACACCGGCCAGATCGCGCTGCCGGGCGGGCGCCGCGATCCCGGCGAGACCAGTTCGGTCACGGCGCTGCGCGAAGCGCACGAAGAGGTCGGCCTGGCGCCGGACTACGTTTCGGTGGCGGGGCTGTCCTCGCCCTATCGCACGGGGACCGGGTTCCTGGTGACGCCGGTGGTGGGCTTCATCCAGCCGGGCTTCTCTCTCAGCCCCAATCCGGCCGAGGTGGCCGACATCTTCGAGACGCCGTTCGGCTTCCTGATGGATCCGGCCAACCACGAACAGCACGAACGGCAGGGTCCCGACGGCCAGCTGCGGCGTTTCTACGCCATGACCCATGAGGATCGCTTCATCTGGGGCGCGACCGCCGGGATGCTGCGCGCGCTCTACGACAGGCTCTATGGAGCGGCGGTTGCTTAGGGAGCTGGCCCCGCGACTGGCGCTGATGGCGGCTCCGTTCGTGATCTGGTTCGTCTGGCGCGAGGTGGCGCGGCGCACGGGCCGGCCGATGGGGGCGACGCCCTGGACCTGGCTGGTGGCCGTCGCCGGCCTGCTGCTGGGCCTGTCGCTGATGGCCACGGCGGTTTTCCATGGCGACAATCGCGGGGAGACCTATGTTCCTGCGGAAGTGGAGGCCGGGGGCCATGTCGCTCCCGGGCATTTCGAGAAGAAGGCGCCCGCAAAGTGACGCAGAGCATCGGCCAGAGGCCCTGGATGAAACCCGCCGCGGCGGTGATCGCCGCCCTGGAGGCGGCCGGCGGCCAGGCTCGTTACGTCGGCGGCTGCGTTCGCAATACCCTGTTGGGCGCGGAAGTCGGCGACATCGACATCGCCACCACCTTGACGCCCGAGGCGACGACCAAGGCGCTGGAGGCGGCCGGGATCAAGGCCGTGCCGACCGGCGTCGACCACGGCACGGTGACCGCGGTGCTGGATGGCGCGCCTTACGAGGTCACGACCCTGCGCCGCGACGTCGAGACCGACGGACGCCGGGCGGTCGTAGCGTTCACGACCGACTGGGCTGAGGACGCCCAACGCCGCGACTTCACCCTCAACGCCGTCTATGCCGATGGCGAGGGGAACCTGACCGACCCGACCGGCGAGGGCGTGGCCGACGCCAAGGCCAGGCGGATCGTCTTCGTCGGCGACGCGGCGACTCGGATCGCCGAGGATTCGCTGCGGATCCTGCGCTTCTTCCGGTTTCAGGCATGGTACGGCAAGGGCGAGCCGGACGCCGAAGCGCTCGCCGCCTGCACGGCTGGAAAGGACCTGCTGAGCAACCTGGCGGCCGAGCGGGTGGCCAAGGAGCTATGGAAGCTGCTGGCCGCCTACGATCCGCGCGCGGTGGTGGCGCTGATGGGCCAGGCTGGGGTGTTGGCCAAGCTGTTGCCGGCCGCCCAGGACCTGTCCAACTTCAATCGGCTGATCGAGATCGAGACCGAGCAGCTGTTCACCTGCGATCCGTTGCTGCGGCTGGCGACGTTGCTGCCGCAGGACCAGATCGGGATCGGCAAGGCGGCTGAGGCGCTGCGGCTGTCGAACGAGCAGAAGGACCGGCTGGTGCAGGCGATGGGGCGGACCCCGCGCATTACCTCCTGGATGAGCCCGCGCGAGAGCCGCCGTGCGGTCTACGCCATCGGCGTGGGGGCGTTGAGCGACCGCATCAAGCTGGCCTGGGCCGCCTCGGAGCGCTCGGCCACCACGCACCAGTGGCGCGGCCTGCTGGCCCTGGCCGAGAGCTGGACGCCGCCGCCGTTCCCGCTGAGCGGCGAGGACGTGCTGAACTCCGGCGTGCCCAAGGGGCCGATGGTCGGCCAGGTGCTGCGCGAGGTCGAGGAGTGGTGGATCGACCACGACTTCATCGACGATAAGTTCTCGGCCATCGAGAAGCTGAAGGCCGTGGCCCAGGGCATGGCGTACTGACCAGTTCACCCGGACGAGCGTGGCGACCATGAAACTCGGCATCCTGGAGACCGGCGCGCCGCCAGAGCAGATCCGCGGACGGTTCGGTGGGTATCCGGGCATGTTCCGAAAGCTGTTCGGTGAAGGGACATACGACTACGCGGTCTATGACGTCGGGGCCGGGCGCATGCCGGCGAGCGTCGACGAGGCCGCGGCCTGGCTGGTCACTGGTTCTTCGGCGGGAGTCTATGATCCGGAGCCGTGGATCTCGCCGCTCGAGGATTTCCTGCGCGCCGCCAAGGGCGCCGCGCCGCTGGTCGGGGTCTGCTTCGGCCATCAGATCATGGCCCAGGCGTTCGGCGGCAAGGTGATCAAGTCGCCAAAGGGCTGGGGCCTGGGCCTGCAGCGCTATCGGCTGGCTGAGGAGCGCGGCTGGATGGACGGGGTCGAGCCGATCGCCGTGCCCGGCTCGCACCAGGACCAGGTGGTCGAGGCGCCGCCGGGCGCGCGGGTGCTGGGCGGCAACGACTTCTGCCCTAACGGGATCATCGACTACGGCCCGGCGCGGGCGATCTCGATCCAGTTGCATCCCGAGTTCGAACCCGAATACGCCAAGGCGCTGATTGAGAGCCGGCGCGGCACGCGGCTGACCGACGAGGAGGCCGACCAGGCCGTGATGAGCTACGAGCAGCCCGACGACCGCCTGCGGGTCGGCGGCTGGCTGCAGCGGTTCATCGAGGGAGCGTAGCGGGCGAGCCCCAACTCCATGATCGTCATGGCCGGGCCGGCAGGTCCCGGCCATCCATACGCGCAGGGTCTTCCGACGAGGGCGGAGTCTATGGATCCCCGGCACGCTGGCGCTGCCGGGGATGACGATCCATTGAAGGAGAGCGGCCCTAGGCCTACGCCACCGCGGCGGAGCCTTCGTCGTCGCGAGGGGAGACGGCGGGCTGGGCCAGGCGGGATATCTCGCCCAGCAGGGCGGCCGGCGAGATCGGC
>DASUIJ010000356.1:0-2200 GCA_036279815.1 Phenylobacterium sp.
TTCTCGCACCACGGCTTCAACGACTTCGTGGTCTGCCTCGGCTACCGCGGCTACATGATCAAGGAGTACTTCACCAACTACGTGCTCCATAACGCCGACCTGACCGTGGACCTGGCCAAGGGGTCGGTCGAGTATCACGCCACCAACCATGAGCCCTGGAAGGTCACCCTGGTGGACACCGGGGCGGAGAGCATGACCGGCGGCCGCCTGCGCCGGGTGGCCGACTACCTCACCCCGGGCGAGGCCTTCTTCTTCACCTATGGCGACGGCGTCGCCGACGTGGACCTCAAGGCCCTGGCCGAGTTCCACAAGAGCCACGGCAAGCAGGCCACGGTCACCGCCGTCTCCCCGCCCGGCCGGTACGGCGCGCTGGAGATCATCGACGGCGGGGTCCGCCGGTTCATCGAGAAGCCGCCGGGCGACGAGGGGCTGATCAACGGCGGCTTCTTCGTCCTGCAGCCCGAGGTGGTCTCGCGGATCCTGGGCGACGACGTGCCCTGGGAGGCCGAGCCGCTGCAGGGCCTGGCCCGCGACGGGGAGCTGATGGCCTTCCACCATCCGGGCTTCTGGACCGGCATGGACACCCTGCGCGACAAGAACCACCTGGAAGCCCTCTGGGCCTCGGGCGAAGCGCCCTGGCGGCTCTGGAAATGACCCGACCCTCGGCCGGGTTCTGGTCCGGCAAGCGCGTCCTGCTGACCGGTCACACGGGCTTCAAGGGCTCGTGGGCGGCGGTGTGGTTGTCGCAGATGGGGGCCAGGGTCACCGGCCTCTCCCTGGCGCCGGACCAGACCCCGGCCCTGTTCGACCTGGCGGGGGTCGGCGGCATGGTCGAATCGCTGATCGTCGACCTGCGCGACCTTCGCGCCGTGGAGGCAGCCCTGGCCGGCCGCGAGTTCGACCTGGTGCTGCACATGGCCGCCCAGCCGATCGTGCGGGCCTCGATCGAGGACCCGGTCGCCACCTTCGCCTCCAACATCATGGGCACCGCCCACCTGCTGCAGGTCCTGCGTGGGCAGTCGGGCCTCAAGGCGGTGCTCTGCATCACCTCCGACAAGGTCTACGCCAACGCCGAGACCGGCCGGGCCTTCGTCGAGACCGACGCGCTGGGGGGCAAGGATCCCTATTCGGCGTCCAAGGCGGCGGCCGAGATCGTCATCCAGAGCTTCGCGCGGAGCTTCTTCGATCGCGCCGGCGTGCCGGTGGCGACGGCGCGGGGCGGCAATGTGATCGGCGGCGGCGACTTCTCGCGCGACCGCGTGGTGGCCGACATCGTCCGCGCCGGCCGCAGCCAGGGGGTCACGGTGCTGCGCCATCCCGAGGCGACCCGGCCCTGGCAGCACGTCCTGGACTGCGTCGCCGGGTATCTCGTCTATCTCGAGCGGCTGGCCAGCGATCCCGCGGCGCCCCGGACGATGAACTTCGGTCCCCGGCCGGGCGGCCCGGAAGTCACGGTGGGAGAGCTCGCCACCCGCGCGGTGGAGGCGCTGGGCGCCAGGCCGTGGCGCCACGAGCCGGACCCCGCCTCGCTGGAGGCGAAGTCGCTGGGCATCGACGCCGGCCAGGCCAAGCGGGTGCTGGCCTTCGAAAGCCGGCTGGACGCGCCCCAGGCCGTGGACTGGACCATGGACTGGTACCGCCGCCAGGCGGACGGCGAGGATGCGTTGGCTCTGTGCCGCGCCCAGATTGCGAGTTACGAAGGCCTTAGATGACCGTCCCCGCCTGCCGCTTCTGCCGCGCCCCGCTGACCCAGGACTTCGTCGACCTGGGACGCCAGCCGCTGGCCAATTCCTACCTCACCAAGGCCCAGCTCGATGCGGGGACGGAGGGGTTCTACCCGCTGCGCACGCGGGTCTGCGGGAACTGCTTCCTGGTGCAGGCCGACGATCCGGTCGCCGCCGACGCGATCTTCGACGACGGCTACGCCTACTTCTCCTCCTATTCGGAGAGCTGGGTGGAGCACGCCAGGCGCTATGCGCAGGCCATGGCGGCCCGCTTCGGGCTCGGGCCCCAGTCGCTGGTCATCGAGGTGGCCAGCAACGACGGCTACCTGCTGCAGCATTTCAAGGCGATGGGGATTCCGGTGCTGGGCGTCGAGCCCACCGCCAACACCGCCGAGGTGGCGGTGGCCAAGGGCATCCCCACCGAGGTCTCGTTCTTCAACGACGCCACCGGAGCCGACCTCGCCCGCCGCGGCGTC
>DASUIJ010000357.1:0-16769 GCA_036279815.1 Phenylobacterium sp.
TATATCGACGCGACCCTCGACGCCGACGCCGAGATCGGCGCCGTCGAAGCGCCTGTCGCCGGGACCGCCCCCGGCGGGAGCGCCGGCGCCGCCGCGCCGGTCCGGTCCGAGGACAGCCCCGGCCTGCCCGTGATCAAGAAGGCCGGCGCCGCCGAGTTCACCCCGGAGCAGGAACGCTATATCGACGCGCTGATCGCCACGACGAACCGGCGCACGCCAAAGACCAAGGCGGAGACCCAGGCGTCGCGAGGGGTCCTCGCGGACCCGCGCAGCGTCCAGGGCTTCCGGTCGCGCTGGAAGGAAATGGTCTACCCGGTCCTGTCCGACCGCGCGAAGGGCTCCAGGATCTGGGACGTCGACGGCAACGAGTACATCGATCTCGTCTCCGGATACGGCGTCACCTTCCTCGGCCACCAGCCGAGCTTCATCGTCGACGCCATCCGCGACCAGATCGACAGGACGCTCGCGATCGGCCCGCAGACGGTGCTGGCCGGGGAGGTCGCTAAGCTCGTGTCCGAAATGACGGGCATGGAGCGCGTCGCATTCTGCAACACCGGGTCCGAAGCCGTGCTCGCGGCGGTCCGCATCGCGCGGACGGTGACCGGCAAGTCGAAGATCGTGAAGTTCGACGGGCACTACCACGGCATCTTCGACGAGATGCAGGTCCGCGGCGGCGGGACCGGGGCGCGCATGACGACGCTCCCCAGCGCCCCCGGGATTCCCCACGAGGCGATCCAGAACACCGTCGTCCTGAGATACGGCGACCCCGAGGCCTTTGACGTCATCCGGGAGCTCGTCGACGACCTGGCGCTCGTGCTTGTCGAACCGGTCCGCAGCCGCAACCCCGACTTCCAGCCCCGCGAATACCTGCACCAGCTTCGCAAGGTCACCGAAGATCTGGGAATCCCGCTGCTCTTCGACGAGATGGTCACGGGCTTCCGCAGCCATCCCGGCGGCGCGCAGGCGGTGTTCGGCGTTCGCGCCGACATGGCCACCTATGGAAAGGTCGCCGGCGGCGGCCTGCCCATCGGCATCGTCACGGGCAGCGCCATGTACATGGACGCCCTCGACGGCGGCGCCTGGCAGTACGGAGACGACTCCGTCCCGACCGCGGACATGACCTGGTTCGCCGGCACGTTCGTCCGGCACCCGCTGTCGCTCGCGGCGGCCAAGGCGACCCTGGAGCATCTGAAGCAGGAAGGCCCTGGGCTGCAGGAGCGCCTCAACGCCCGCTCCACCAGGCTTGCGGACGACCTCAATGCGTTCCTGAGACGGACCCGGGCTCCCATCAAGGTCGAGCACTTCTCCTCGGTCCTGCGCGTCACGTTCACCGCGCACCAGGAGTACGCGGACCTGCTGTTCTTCGAACTGCGCAATCGCGGCATCCTGACCTACGAAGGCCGCCCGATTTTCCTGACGACGGCGCACAGCGACGAAGATCTCGCGGCGATCCTCGAGGCCTTCAAGGCCAGCGTCACGGCGCTCATCGGCGTCGGGCTCCTGGACGGTCGCGATCCGGACGCCACCCGGCGGATTCCGATGGCCACGGGCCAGCAGGAGATCTGGGTGTCGGCCCAGTTCAGCCCCGAGGCCTCCTGTTCCTACAACCTTTGCAGCACGCTGAAGCTCACCGGCCCCTTCGACCTCGAACTGTTCCGGGCGGCGCTCAACGATCTGGCCGACCGGCACGAGGCCCTGCGCTCGACGCCCGACCGGGATGGTCTGACCCAGACCATCCGGCCGGTGATCGAGACGCCCCTGTCGATCGTCGACGCCCGCTCTGAAACCCCGGCCGACCAGGCGGAACGGATCGAGCGCGCCAGGCGCGAACAGGTCACCACGCCCTTCGACCTCGTGAACGGTCCCCTGGTGCGCTGCCAGGTCATCCGCCTGCGGGACGACGAGCACTTCGTGATGCTCTGCGTGCACCACGTCATCGCCGACGGATGGTCGTGCGGCGTTCTGCTTCGCGACCTGGGGGAGCTCTATGCGGCCCGCAAGGCCGGTCGCGCCCCCGCGCTCGAGGCGGCGCAGCAGCTTGGCGACTTCGTCGGTTTCATGGGGCAGCCCGAGCAGCGGGAGGCGCGGGCCGAGGCCCGGGACTACTGGCTCAAGCTCTATGGCGACGCCCTGCCGAGGGTGGAGCTTCCCAGCGACCGTCCGCGTCCGAAACGGCGCGACTATTCTGCGCGGCGCTTCGAGATCCATCTCGATCCGGAGGTCGTCGCCGGCCTGCGCCGTGCGGCCAAGGAGAGCGGGACGACCCTGTTCGCCTCGCTCATGGGCGGGTTCGCGGCCTATCTCACCCGGCTGACCGGGATCACCGACAATCCCATCGGATTCTCGGCGGCCGGACAGCCGCTCATGGGCGGCAAGGGCCTGGTGGGGCATTGCGTGAACTTCCTGCCCCTGCGCCTGTCGACCGACCTGGACAGCGGGTTTGCAGCGCATCTGCGCGGCATCGGCGCGTCCGTGCTGGATGCGCTCGAGCACCAGAACTTCGACTTCCTGTCGTTCGTCCAGGAAATCCAGCCCCACCGTGACGCCGAATGGGCGCCCCTGGTGTCGGTGGCGGTCAACCTCGACCCGGCCTCGAAGAGCATGACCTTCGCGGACCTGGAGGTCGAGGCCGGCTCGGTCGGACGCGCCTACGAGAACCTCGACCTGTTCCTGAACTTCGTCGAGAAAGAAGCCGACCTCGAACTGCAGTGCACCTTCAACACCGCCCTGTTCGACGAGACCACGATGCGGCGGCGCATGATGGAGTATGTCCGGCTCCTCACCGCGGCGGTCGCCGATCCGCAGGCGCCGCTGCGCGGGCTGGAAATCATCGCCGACGACGACCGTGCGCGCCTCCTGGGCGACTGGGCCGGCGCGGCGAAGGACTATCCCCGGCAAGCCGGCCTCGCCGACATCTTCCGCGGCGTCGCCAAGACCCATGCCGGCAGGACAGCGCTGCTGGTGGCCGAGTCCGCGACCGATGCGGTCCCGCGGCGCGCGATCTCCTACGGCGAGCTCGACCGCCTGTCCGATCAATGGGCCGCCCGGCTTCGCCAGGCGGGCGTCCGCCGCGGCGACTTCGTCGCCCTGCGGCTGCCCCGCTCCCTGGACTTCATCGTCGCGCTCCTGGCGACCCTGAAGGCCGGCGGCGCCTACGCCCCGATCGAGCCCGGCGCGCCGATCCCCGCCGCGACTCTCATCGCCGAGCATTGCAAGGCGTCCGTGCTCCTGACCACCGCCGAGCTTGCGCGGGACTTCAGCCCGCCGGGCCTCGCCGTGCTCGCCATGGACGAGCCGCAGGCCGCTGCTGCGCCGGAGCCGCTCGCGGACGCCGAAGCCGCCGACGGCGGGGACCCGGCCTACCTGATGTTCACGTCCGGCTCGACGGGCGCGACCAAGGGCGTGGTGGTTCCGCAGCGCGCGGTCGCCCGGCTCGTGCTCGGCGCCGACTATGTCCGCCTCGACGAAACGCGGGTGATCGCCCACCTGGCGCCGGCGAGCTTCGACGCCTCGACCTTCGAGATCTGGGGCGCCCTGCTCAACGGCGGCGCCCTGGTCGTGCCGCCCGGCGACCAGTTGCCGGAGCTGTCACGGCTGGGCGAGATCCTGAAATCCACCGGGGTCACCACCCTGTGGCTGACGGCCGCGCTCTTCAACACCATCATTGACGAAGATCCGACGGTGCTGGAAGGCGTCGAGGAGCTGCTGACCGGCGGCGAGGCGCTGAGCGTGCCGCATGTCTCCCGGGCGCTGGCGGCGCTTCCGAACACGACCTTGATCAACGGCTACGGCCCGACCGAGAACACCACCTTCAGCTGCTGCCACCGTATCCCGCGCGACTTCGACCCGCGGTCGCCGTCGGTCCCCATCGGCCGCCCGATCAACAACACCCGGGCCTATATCGTCGACGCGCAGCTGCGACTGGTCCCGCCGGGCGTGCCGGGCGAGCTGGTGGTGGGCGGCGACGGCCTGGCTCTGGGCTATCTGGACCGGCCGGACCTGACCGCGCAGGTCTTCGTGCCCGACACGGTTTCGAACCCGCCCCAGGGCGCCGACGCCCGGCTCTACCGGACCGGCGATATCTGTCGCCACCGGCCGGACGGCGTGATCGAGTTCCTGGGCCGCCGCGACGATCAGGTGAAGATCCGCGGCTTCCGGATCGAGCCCGCCGAGGTGGAGATGGCCCTGCAGGAGATCGCGGGCGTCCGCCAGGCCGCCGTGGCCCACGAACCGGGCGCCGACGGTGGGCGGCTTGTCGCCTTCGTCGTCTGCTCGGACGACAGCCTGACCCCGAAGCAGCTGACGCGCCTGCTCGGCGAGCGGCTTCCACGCCATCTCGTCCCGGCCCGCATCACCCTGGTCCCGGACCTGCCGCTCTCCGCCAACGGCAAGGTGGACCGCCGGGCGCTGCTGCGCGCCGCGCCCGCGGCGCCTGAGGGGGACGTCGCCGCGCCTCCGCAGACGGACCTGGAGGTCGAGCTCGCCGCGATCTGGGCCGACATCCTGCAGCGGCCGGTCACGTCCGTGGAGGAGAGCTTCTTCAACCTCGGAGGCCATTCCCTGATGGCCGTGCGGTTGTTCGACCGGATCCGCCGTCGATTCGGGGCCGATCTGCCGATCTCGA
This sequence comes from Phenylobacterium sp., assembly GCA_036279815.1. Lineage (GTDB taxonomy): Bacteria > Pseudomonadota > Alphaproteobacteria > Caulobacterales > Caulobacteraceae > Phenylobacterium. The sequence continues at coordinate 4,625 of DASUIJ010000357.1, forward strand.
CCCTGTTCTCCCACCCGACGATCCGCGACCTCGCGGAGATCGTCGGAGAGGCCCAGGCGGCCTCCGCCGGCGGCGCGGCGAACCCCGACTACGGCGCGGACTGGGACACCACGACGGTGATCCACCCCGGGCCGGGGAACACGGCCAGGCCCCTGTTCATCGTCGGAGGCGCCGGCGGCAATGTGAACAACCTCGCCGACCTCGGCGCGGCGCTGGGTCGTCGCCGGATGGTTGTCGGGATCCAGACCCGGGGCGTGCTCGGGCACAAGCCGCACGAGACCATCGAGGCGATGGCGGCGGACAATATCCGCCACATGCGCCGCCGCCAGCCGACGGGCCCCTATCTGCTGGCCGGCTACTCCGCAGGCGCCCAGACCGCCTTCGAGATGGCCCGACAGCTTGTCGCCGCCGGCGAGCAGGTGGCCGAGCTCATCCTCCTCGACACCTTCGCGCCCGGCTTCGGCGGCTACATCCGGGGAACCGACACGATGGCGGCGCCGATCGAGATTTCGCTGGCGGAACGGATGGCGCACGCCATTCGCCTGCTTCGCCAGCAGGGTCCGAAGCCCGTGGCCGAGCGGTTGGCCGCCAAGGCCCGGAACTTCGCCTACCGGGGCTGGGGGCTCGACTTGCTGGGCCTGGTGCGGCCCACCCTGGCTCGCAGCCGGCGCACCATGGTCGCCTGGTTCGACGCCGCCCGGAAATACGACGGCGGCCCCTATTCCGGGTCGGTCAGCCTGGTCGTTTCGCAAGCCACCACCCTGCGCGATGAGCGGTTCCTCTCCGCCTATCCCTATCTCGGCTGGAATGACTTCATCGACCAGGCCAGCATCGCGCGCACGGAGCTCGCCTGCGGCCACCTCGACATGGTCACCCCCGGCTACGTCGAAGAGCTCGTCGCCTTCATGGACGCACGGATCGATGCGGCGCTGGGGGCGGCATGACCGGTCTGGCCGTTGAGCTGGGCGGCCTGCGTGTCGAGATCGACGAGTGCGACCTCGACACCGACGCCGACATCGCGCTGGAGGAGGCCTATGCCGAACTCGACGCGGAAGAGCGCCGGCGCGCCGCGAGCTTTGTGTTTGACCGCGACCGCGACCGCTATGTCCGCGCGCACGGTCGGCTCCGGCGCCGGCTGGGGGCGGCCCTGGGCTTTGCCCCGGAGGCGGTCCCGATCGCGGTCAGCGAAGGCGGCAAGCCCTTCGTTCCCGACCACCGAACCCGCTTCAATCTCTCGCATTCGGGGGCGCGGGCGGTGATCGCGATCACCGAGGGCGGCGAGATCGGCGTCGATCTCGAGCTCCTCGACCGCGGCGACGGCCTCGAAGGCCAACTGGACGACCTCGCGAGATCCTGCCTGACGCCCACGGAGCGCAACGCTCTCGCCGGCCTGCCGACGGAGAAGCGCGTCCCCCGCTTCCTGTCCTATTGGACGGCCAAGGAAGCGCGGATGAAGCTCACGGGCGAAGGCCTGATGCTCGAGCCGCAGGACATCTCGCTGGAGCTGTCCGATGGACGGCCGGTCGGCTACCGACGCCCGCACGCGCCGGGCGCCGAGCTGCTGTTCGTCCCGTTGTCCCATCCGGACGCCATCTGCTGCCTGGCTGTGCGGCGCGACCTTCGGACCCCGGGGGGCCTCGGATGAGCCAGGCCAAGGACGCGCTGACAATTCTCATCGGCCGAGCGGCGGAACTTGCGCTGCCCGGTCTCAGCCGGGAGATCGACGAGAACCGGAACACGGGCCGGGCGGCTCGGTTGAAACGCGCCATCCTCCGCGCGCGGCTGGCGCGGGCGCATTCCAAGGGCGACACGGCCTCCATCGAAGACACCCTCGCGGCCTTCTGGAAGGGAAACGCGGGAGATCGGTTCCACGAGCACCACTCCGAACTCCGGTTCCAGCTCTTCCTGGATCAGCACGCCGGTGCGATCGATGCGCTCGCCGATGTCCTGCAGGGCGCGGGAGCCGACTTCCACCGCCTCGTCGAGATCGGCTGCGGCGACGGCGCTGTCCTCGACTATTGCGTCGAGCGTCTTCCGCAGATCCGCGAAGCCGTCGGCCTCGACGTCAATGCGGAGGTCATCGCGCGGACCAACGCCGCGCGTCCGTCGGACGACCGATGCGCCTTCTTCAACGCCGAGGCCGGGGACTGGCTGGCGGCGAACCCGCGGCCCGGGACGGTGATGCTCTCCAACGGCGGGGTTCTGGAGTACTTCTCGCAGGAAAGTTTCGACGGCCTGCTCCGGACGCTCGCCGCCGCCGCCCCTGCGGCGATGGTGCTGATCGAGCCGGTGGCGGCGCACCACGATCTCGACCGCCAGCCGCAGTCCTTCGTGTTCGGAGAAGAGAATTCCTTCTCGCACAACCATCGCCGGCGGCTGAGCGAGGCCGGCTTCCGCATCGCGTTCGAAAGGGAGGTGACGACCCCTGGCATCCGCTGGATGCTGATGGTCGGCCTCCACGACTGAGACGGCGACCGGACCCGTCGCCGGGCTCGCGCCTAGGCGGCGGCGGACTCCGGCTTCGGCGGCGAGGCGACCGCGGCGGGCGCGGCGGAAAGGTCGGTCAGCAGCACGTCGCCCGGCCGCAGCGTCCAGACGGCGTCCAGGTCCAGGAGGTCCTTGGCCAGGCGGTCGGCGCAGGCTTCCAGCCGCACCGGCGCGTGGCCGAAAGACCGGGTCCAAATGGCCCCCAGGTCCGGGCTGCCGTCGCCGAAGCTCTCCCGTGTGTCGACCACCGGCGCGAAGGCGACGAACCGACGCTCCAGACCCGGCGTCGGGCCGGCGCGCTCGGCGACCGCGGCGGCGTAGCCGAACACGCTGCGCAGGGGGTTCTGCCGTCCGGCCAGGGGCGCGCCGATGATCGCCACGCCGAGCACCGCGCGCTCCCGCGCGCCATGCGAGGGCGCTCGGCCGGCGCGGGCCGCGGCGACCGGGTTGACCATCGCGAAGCCGCCGGACTCGAAGATGCGGGCGTCGTCCTCGATCGGCGCCAGGAGTTCGACGTCCTCCATCCTGTGGCGGCGTCCGTTGCACGGCAGGGCGCAGACCCCCTCCCCGTTGGCCACCCTGGGCGCCCAGGCGCGCAGGCCCCCGGCGATCTCGCGGATTTCGTCCTGCGCCTCGTCCAGGAGGCCCCAGTGGATTCCGGTCTGGGTCTTGAACCGAACGATCTTCATGAGCGGCCCTTTCCAATGCGCGGCCGGGGGAACCGGCGGGTCCGCCCCGGTGTCGCTGAACCGACGATTGCTTGGCGGATGCGTAGCCGCGCAGGGCCTGAAGCGCCTTGAGCAGAGTCAAAAGGGGTCCGAAATCGGCGGGACCGGCGGACCAGGCGACGGCTTCGCCCGGCGGTCGCCGCTTGCCGCCCTCTTAAAACTGACTATACTCATATATGATCAATGTCATATCGTGACGCCCGGCGGGACGCGTTCGGCATTCTTCAGCGGCAACCATGCATCCCGCGCTCAGTCGGGAAAGGGAGGACATCATGACGGCACGCACGGGCCAGCAGTATCTCGAAGGATTGCGCGACGACCGGACGGTCTGGCTGGGCAACGAGAAGGTCGACATTCTCAGCCATCCGGCCTTCGCCGGCTCTCTCGGCGGCATGGCGGGCTATTTCGACTGGCAGCATGCCCATGCCGACGAATGCCTGGTCCCCGATCCGGAGACCGGCAAGCCGATGAGCGCCAGCCTCATTGTTCCGAAAAACGCCGAAGACATTCAGCGCCGGCACAGGGCGTTCGACGCCTTCGCCCGCTATTCCGTCGGCATGATGGGCCGCACGCCGGACTATGTGAACGTCACCCTGGCCGGCTTCGTCGCCCGTAGCGACATCTTCACCGCCAAGGGCGACCGGGTCTTCGCCGACCGGCTGCAGCGGTTCTATCGGGAGGTGGTCGAGAAGGATCTCTCCCTCACTCACACGATCATCAATCCCGTGGTCGACAAGTCCATCCCCGACACCCAGGGCGTCAACGGCGAGCTGACCCTCAAGGTCGTGCGCCGCACCAAGGACAGCATCGTGGTGCGCGGGGCCAAGATCCTGGCGACGCTGGGGCCGTTCGCCGACGAACTGTTCGTCTATCCCGGCCAGCCGCAGCCGCCGAATGTGGACCCGAACATGCTGCTGGCCTTCTCGATCCCCATGGGGACCAAGGGCCTGATCACGCTCTGCCGCGACCACTACGGCGTGCCGGCGTCGGCGGGCGACAGGCCGTTCTCCAGCCGGTTCGACGAGCAGGACGCCTTCATGATCTTCGACGACGTGGAGATCCCCCTGGAGCGGGTGTTCATCGACGGCGACGTCGACGTCTACAACGGCCTCATGCAGCATGGCTGGGCGGCCAACATCATGCAGCAGACCTCGATCCGGGCGGCCGTGAAGCTGGAGTTCGCCTACGAGCTCTGCACGCGCATGGCCCGGGCCACCAATTCCGAAAACCGGCCCGACGTCGCCTCCTTGCTGGGCGAGCTGTGGGGCTATTCCTGCCTGACCCGTTCGGCGGTCCAGGCCGGCGAGGCCGGGGCGCGGGACTGGGGCAATGGCGCCTTCTTCCCCGACGACCGGCCGTTCCGCGCCACCCGGTCGATCATGCCGTCGTGGATGGTCCGCGCCACCGACATCATCAAGACGATCGGCTCGCACAACCTGCTGGCCACGCCGACGATGGACGCCATCGAGAACCCGGAGATCGGCCCGCTGATCCAGACCTTCATGCCGGGCGCCAATGGCATGAGCGCCCGAGAGCGCTCCAAGCTGTTCCGCACGGCCTGGGACTTCGCGGGGTCGGCGCTGGGCGGCCGGGTCGAGCTCTATGAGCGGTTCTACCTCGCCAGCGCCCCTCGGAACCAGGCGCTGGACCACATGATGGCGCAACGGGAGCGGCCCTGGACCCAGGTGCCGGACATGTTCGCGGCGCTCGGGGTCGACTGACCCCGGCATCGCGTCCAGGACAAGAAAAAGGCCGCCAGGATCCGTGATCCTGGCGGCCTTCGTTTGAGTTCTGCGTGTCGGCCTAGAACTGGCCCAGCGCCACGCGGCGAACCGTTTCGGTGTCGGTGGGCTGGTGTCCGACCTTGTGCGTCGGCGCCGGCGTCTCCTGCACGGTGTTCGACAGGCGGCCGATCTCCGAGATCTCGACCTCGACCACGTCGCCGGGCTTCATCGGCCGCGAGTTCGCCGGCGTGCCGGTCAGCACCACGTCGCCCGGCAGGAAGGTGATGTGCCGTGAAAGGTCGGCGAACAGATAGTCGATCGGGAAGGTCATCTCGCTGACCGGTCCCTCCTGGACCACCTTGCCGTTGATGAAGGTCCGGACGGTCTGCTTGCGGATATCGACGCCGCGGACGATGCCGGGTCCGATCGGGCAGAACCCGTCCTGGCCCTTCACCCGCAGCATCGATCCGGCGTCGGTGTCCCGGAAGTCCTGCGCGCCCACGTCATTGGCGGCGGCGAAGCCCGCGAGGTGATCCCAGACGTCTTCCCGCGCGACGTTGCGCATGGGCTTGCCGACGATGGCGGCGATCTCGCCCTCATAGTTCAGGTACTGACAGTCGGCCGGCCGGTTGAGAAAGCCGCGATGCGAATTGAGCGTCGTCAGCGGCTTCTGGAAATAGGTCGGAGTGACCAGGGCCGGCGCCTTGAACTCGGCCCGCCGGGATTCGTAGTTCAGGTGGATGCAGATGATCTTGGTCGGGTCGCACGGCGGCAGATAGGTCGCATCCGCGTCCGCGACCGTCCGCCCGTCGCCCAGGCGCAATCTGTCTCCCTCCGGACGGACCCAGTGAGGGGTCCCTTCATGAAGGATGCGCCGCCATTCTTCCCGCGGACCGTTCAAGACCGACATTCGTTCCTCCAAGTGTTCTCAGTGTCTGATTTCGGCGGGCGCGGGATCGCTAGACGACCTTTCCGGCGAGCTGTTCGTGCCCGTAGGTGTCGCGCTGGTAGAATTCCGACTGGTGCGTCGCCGGGCGCGCGCCCCAGCCGATCTCGCACATCCAGCCGGACGGATTCATGAAGTAGAACGAGTACATGTGATCGTTGGCGTGCCGGCCGGGCGCGATGGCGACCGGAACCCCGGCGCGCTGCACGGTCTCGTAGGCCAGGCCGACGTCATCGAAGGATTCCACCTCGAACATCAGGTGGTTGATGCGCTTGTCACCGGGCGGGCCGAACGCGAGCGTGTGGTCGCGGACATTGCAGTGCAGGAACATCAGCTCCACCGGCCGCGGCAGGCCGGGGATGGGGATCCTGTATTCCACGCCGCCCCGCATCCCGAGCAGCCGGTAGAACTCGTAGGTCTTTTCGAAGCCGACGGTCTCCCGCTGGATGAGGTGGCCGAGCCCGCCCTCTCCGGTCTTGAAGCCGCTGTGCATGCGCCGGCCGGGATGGAAGGGTTTGTCGGCCTGGATCTGGGGGCCGTGGAAGATCTCGATCGGATACCCGCTGGCGTCCTCGAGCTTCATGACCTCCAGGACCCGCCGCTCGTCCGCCTCCTGCGGCGTGCCGATGCGAACCTTCACCCCGTTGTCCGAGAGATGCTTCGCCATCTCGCGGAACTCGTCCTGCCCCGCGACCCGGAAGCCGAGATAGCTGAGGTCGTCGCTGCCGTCTTCGTCCAGGATCAGGCGATGGTGCCAGTAATCCATGCGCAGGTAGCAGCGCCCGCTCTCTCCTTCGTCGGCGACTTCAAGGCCCAGGATATTCGCCGCGAAGTCCTTCCACTGGGCGAGGTCTTTGACCCCCAGCCCGACATAGCCAAGCTCTGTGATCTGAACCATTTCCATCCCCTCGCTAGGCGAACGATCCCTTGCGGACCGATATGTTCTTGATGTCTGCGTAGAAGTCGAAGCTCCAGGAACCGCCTTCCCTCCCGATCCCGGAATTGCGGCTGCCGCCGAACGGCGCGGCGAGGTCGCGGACGAAGAAGCAGTTGACCCAAAGGGTTCCGGCGACGACCTGCGAGGCGATCCGCATGGCGCGGGCTTCGTTGCGGCTGAAGAGCGTTCCGGCGAGGCCGTAGCGGGTCCCGTTGGCCAGGGCGATGACCTCGTCGTCCGAACTGAAGGTCTGCCAGGTCAGCACCGGTCCGAAGACTTCCTGCTGCGCGATCTCCCAGGCCGGATCGACATGCGCGAAGAGCGTGGGCTGGAAGTAGAGCTTGCCGAAGTTCGCACGCGAGCCGCCCCAGAGCGCCTCCGCGCCGTCCGCCTTGGCGCGCTCGACGAAGCCGGCGACCCTTTCGAAATGCTCTTCCGTGATCAGGGGCCCCACGCGGGTCGCGGCGTCGCGGGGATCGCCCACCACCATGTGGCCGGCCGCGTCCCTGACCTTGGCCAGGAATTCCTGTTCGATCGACGTCTCGACCAGGACCCGGGTGCCGGCGAGGCAGACCTGGCCGGCGTTCATGTACTGGCCGGCCACGGTCTGGGCGGCGGCGTCCAGGTCGGCGTCCGCGCAGACGATGAAAGGCGATTTCCCGCCCAGCTCGGCGCTCATCGGCGTGATGGAACGGGCGGCGGCCTGGCCGATGAGCTTCGCCGTGCTCGTCGATCCGGTGAAGCTGATCCGGTCGATGTCCTCGTGGTTCACCAGAGCGTCGCCGGCCGTTTCGCCGATGCCCTGAACGACGTTGAGAACGCCGGCCGGAATCCCTGCGGCGTGAGCGATGTCGGCCATCAGGGAGCAGGTCAGCGGCGCCCATTCCGGCGGCTTGACGACGATCGTGTCGCCGGCCGCCAGCGCCGGGCCGACCTTCCAGGTGGTCAGCATGAGGGGGGCGTTCCACGGGGTGATCAGCGCGGCGACGCCGGCCGGATCATAGCGGACGTGGTTGGTGACCTCGGGCCCCTCGATCGCGTGGCCCTGGAGCGTCAGCGCCCAGTCGGCGAAGAACTCGATATTCTGGGCGGCGCGCGGAACGACGCGATGCAGATTGCCGGCCAGCAGTGAGCCGTTGTCCATGGTCTCGACGGCGGCAAGCTCCTTGGCCCGCGCCCGGACGCCCTCGGCGAAGCGCTTGAGAATGGGAAGCCGCCCCTCCGGACCGAGCGCGGCCCAGGCCGGAAACGCCTTCCGAGCCGCCGCGACCGCCTGATCCACCTCGTCGCGGCCGCCCGCGGCGACCTGGGCCAGCTCGGAACCATCGATGGGTGAGAGGTCCTCGAAGCGCTGCGAAGACGGGACCCGTCGGCCGTCGATCCAGTGATCGGTGGAAACCTCGACGCCGGCGACCGTTGCTGTGTTGTGCGCCACTTCAGTTCCTCCTCTGGTCCGCGGCTCTTCGGTCGCGGAATGGCCGTCGGCCCCTACCCACTGTGACCCTTTCGGATCATCGGCGAAATCTGGGCGGTCGCCTGAGGCCCTCAGGACCCTGACGGCCTTCATTTATGACTGTAGTCAGTTTATAGTGACCCCGCGTCGCGTCAATCCCGCTCTCGCGCACGCAGCGATTTGCACCTTCCCGGTCCATTGACATTGTCGGGGCCAGCCCGAATTGGAGGGTATCGATGACTTTGGCATGGAGGTCGTTCGGACGTGGTTGAGCGGCGGAAAGCGCTGAGCGCGGCGGCAGGCGCGCGCACGGCCACGGAGCAGGCCCCGCCGCCCATGGGCCGGCGCGAGCGCAACAAGCAGGAGAAACTCGCCCGCATCGTCCAGGCGGCCCGGGTGCTCTTTGGGGAGAAGGGCTTCGCGGAGACGACGACCCAGCAGATCGCCGAGGCCGCCGATATCGGCACCGGGACGTTGTTTCTCTACGCGCGATCCAAGGAGGACCTGCTCGTCATGGTCTTCAAGGACGAGATGATCGAGACGGCCAGGGCGGCGTTCGAACAGCTGCGCGAGGGAGACCCGCTGCTGGACCAGCTGGTGCAGCTGTTCTCGTCCATGATGGGCTACCATGCCCGGGACCCCGATCTTGCCCGGATCCTGCTCAAGGAGATCATGTTTCCGGCCGCGCCGGACCGGGCGGCCGACATCACCGAACTGCTTCAGTTCATCTATGGCGAACTGGGCGAGCTGGTGACGGACGCCCAGAAGTCCGGGGATTTCCGCCCCGGCGCGGACCCGATCCTGGTCGCCGAGAACCTGTTCGCGAATTACTACATGGACCTGATGGCGTGGCTCGGGGGCGGGATTTCCATGCAGCAGTTCCCCGACCGACTGCGACAGCATCTCGCGATCACGATCAGCGCCGGACGATAGCCTTCGGACCCGGCGCCCACGGTCGGGGCGGGGTATATTGACCATCCTCATTTATGATGACACTCATTTATAGGACGCCACCTGATCAGGAAGGGCGCCTCACAAGACGAGGAGGGACGCCGTGACTCTCAAGACCCGCTGGGCCTCGGGCGAGGTGACTCTGGGCGCATGGTGCATGATCCCAAGCGCCCTCACCGCCGAAGCGCTCGGCAAGGCCGGGTTCGACTGGGTGCTGATCGACATGCAGCACGGCTGCATGGACTATGAGACGGCCCTGTCGATGATCCGGGCGGTGGACCTCAGTTCCGCCGTACCCGTCGTCAGGGTCCCCTGGAACGATCCGGGCATCATCGGACGGGTCCTGGACGCCGGCGCCCTCGGGGTCGTCATTCCCATGATCCAGTCGGCCGAGGACGCGCGCCGGGCCGTCGAGGCCTGCCTCTACCCGCCGGCCGGACGCCGCAGTTTCGGCCCGGTCCGCGTCGGCCTGCGGGACGGCCCCGGCTATTTCGCCACCGCCAACGACCGGGTGGCGGTCATTCCCATGATCGAAACCGCCGAAGCGCTTGCCGAGGTGGAGGACATCGCCGCGACGCCCGGCGTCGACGCGCTGTTCGTGGGCCCCTTCGATCTCTCGATCGCCCTGGGCCTGCCGCCGGGCGACAACGACGGAAAGCCGGTGTTTGACGAGGCCCTCCTCAAGGTCTCGGCGGCGGCCCGCCGCGCGGGCGTCGCGACCGCGGTCCTGTCGAACGCCAAGATCGCGCCGCTGAGGGTCCGGCAGGGCTTCCAGATGGTCTCGGTCACCACCGACATCTCCACCCTGAGCGCCGCCACCCGCGCGGACCTCGAGACCGTCCGCCAGGCCCTGGGCAAGGGAGCCTCCGATGCTTGAGGAAGCCGTCCGCGCGAGCATCGTCGACGACCTCGACGAGGCATGGCGCAGCCGCAAGCCGCTGCCCCTGCTGACCAGGACCTATCCGGGGATCCAGGTCGAGGACGCCTACCGCATCCAGGAAGCGTTCGTCGCCCGCCGCGTGGCGGCCGGCGCCCGCATCAAGGGCTACAAGGTCGGTCTGACCTCGAAGGCCATGCAGGACATGGCGGGGTCGACCGAACCTGATTTCAGCGCCATGACGGACGACCTCTTCATACCGGAGGACACGCCGATCCCCGCCTCGCGGTTCTTTGATCCCATGATCGAGATCGAGATCGCCTTCGTGATGAAGCACGCCCTCGAGGGACCCGGGATCCTTCCGATGGACGTCATTCGCGCCACGGACTTCGTCGTCCCGGCCATCGAGATCGTGGACTTCCGCGTCGCGCGGGCCCCCGGGATGAACATCATCGACACCGTCGCGGACCTGGCGGCCTGCGGCGGGGTCGTGCTCGGCGCCAACCCGCGCCGCCTCGACGCCATCGACGTGCGCCGGGTCAGGGGCGCGATCGTCCGCAACGGGGTCGTGGAACAGGAGGGCGAGGCCTCCGCGGTGCTCGGCAATCCGGTGACCTCGGTCGCGTGGCTCGCGAACAAGCTGGGCGAGTTCGGCGTCTCCTTCCAGCCTGGCCAGGTCATCCTGACCGGATCCTTTGTCCGCGCCATTCCGGTCAAGGCCGGAGACGAGATCGTGTGCCGGTTCGACCAGGGCCTCGGCGACGTGGCGACGTCGTTCGCCTGAGTCCGCCGCGGCGCGCTACCGATCGGGCCCCCGGGCCTGTCGAAGGCTGCCCGGCGAGATTCCGAACGCGTTCCGGAAAGCGTGGCAGAAGTGGGCTTCGCTGAGGAATCCAAGATCGAAGGCGATGGCCCCGATCGTCCGCATGTCCTCCGGGGAGGACAGCACGCTCCAGGCCCGGCTGAGCCGCGCCCGCCAGATATACCGACTGACGCCGCCGCTTCCGCCGAACAGCCGGTAGAGCGTGGACCGGGAGACGTGGGCCGCCTTGGCCACCGCCTGCGGGGTCAGCACCGGAGAGGCCAGGTTTTGCTCGATGTAGGACGTGGCGCGAGCCAGTTGAATCGTGTGCCGCCCTCCCGCCTCCAGGATCGGCGCATCCGGACCGGGGCGAGGCCGCGGAAACGGCTGCGCCCGGTGAGGGTCGGATTCCGACATCATGAAGCCCATCACAGTCGCCCGCCGCTTTCGGGCGTCCGGTGAGGCGGGTGAGCCGACTGCTCGTTCTCAACCGCCGTCACGGCCCGTCCCAGGTCCCGCCACATACCGAATTCCCAACCCAGACAAGCTTAAGCTTGTCATTTGATACCAAAGTTACAGCCCGTCTGAGAACTGTTTAGCAGTTATCATATCTATGCCTTGCACATAACAGTTATCATTCTGAGACGCGTGGTCAAACTGTTGGGACTGGCGGACAATTACATAAAATTGGCAGTCACGTATGGTTTAACGACTATGACGCTAGGGTGTTTTTTCTATCCCCTGCGCCGCAGCGTTGTACCACCAAACCGCCCGGCCCGCGGACTCGGGCCCGCCAAGAGGAAGCCTCTTATGACCCGCACTCTGCAAATGCTGGCGACCTGCGCACTCGGCCTCGCCACAGTCACACCTGCCTTTGCCGCGCCATCCGCTGACGACGATCTCAGCAGCCGGGTGGTCGCCGTCTCGGACCTGAACCTGTCGAGTTCAGCCGGCGCGGAGGTCGCCCTGAACCGACTGTCGGCGGCCGCCCGCGCCGTCTGCGACTCCGGCGCCAGCACGCTGGACCTCAGGGCGATGGCGTTCGAGAAGAACTGCCGGCGCGACTCCCTGAATTCGGCGGTCCGGCAGCTCAACGCGCCGCTTGTGACCATCGCCTACGTGAACAAGGCCGGCGGGGCCGCGGAGGTGCGGACCGCCACACGGTAACCCGCCGGCATGAGACGCCGCCGGCGGCGAAATCTCCCGCGTTTGAAGAGAAGGGGGCCCGCGGGCCCCCTTC
>DASUIJ010000358.1:0-12690 GCA_036279815.1 Phenylobacterium sp.
GGCGTCGCCGTCCAGGGCGATGCCGATGTCGGCCCGGTATTCCTTGACCGCCTTGATCATGGCCTGGGGATGGGTGGAGCCGCACTCCTCGTTGATGTTCATGCCGTTGGGGGCGACGCCGACCGGGATCACCTCCGCGCCCAGCTCGTAGAGGGCGACGGGCGCGACCTTGTAGGCCGCTCCGTGGGCGCAATCGATCACCACCCGCAGGCCGGACAGGCTGAGCCGGCGGGGGAACGTGGCCTTGGCGATCTCCACATAACGGGCCTGGGCGTCGTCGATCCGCGACACGCGGCCGAGCTTGGTCGGCTCCGCCAGGCCCTCCTGCAGGCTCTCGTCCATCAGCGCCTCGATCTCGAGCTCGCGGGCGTCGGAGAGCTTGTAGCCGTCGGGACCGAACAGCTTGATGCCGTTGTCGGTGTAGGCGTTGTGCGAGGCCGAGATCATCACGCCCAGGTCGGCGCGCATGGAGCGGGTCATCATGGCGACGCCGGGCGTCGGCATCGGACCCAGCAGGCGCACATCCATTCCCACGCTGGCGAAGCCCGCCACCAGGGCGGGCTCGACCATGTAGCCGGACAGCCGCGTGTCCTTGCCGATCACCACCATGTGGCGGCGGTCGTCCTGGGACATGAACAGCTTGCCCGCCGCCAGGCCCACCCGCAGCGCCACCTCGGCGGTCATGGGGTGTTTGTTGGCCTGGCCGCGGATGCCGTCGGTGCCGAAATAGGCGCGCTTGGTCATGACGTTCTCTTGAAGGCGTCCGGTTGTGAACCCGGGATCGAAACGATCCGAAACCCAGATTTAATCGACGCCGTGTTTGCGAATGCTAAAGGCGGCGCAAGTTTATCCCCTGTGCGGGGTTCCACGAAAGGACTGAGGCTAATGTGCGGCATCATCGGGATCGTGGGCGTCAAACCCGTCCAGGACCGTCTGCTCGACAGCCTGAAGCGGCTTGAATACCGCGGCTATGACTCGGCGGGCGTCGCCGGGATCGTCGACGGCAAGGTCGAGCGGCGCCGGGCCAAGGGCAAGATCCGCGCTCTCGAGGACGTGCTGGCCGAAAACCCCCTGCAGGCCATGGTCGGGATCGGACACACCCGGTGGGCCACCCACGGAGCGCCCAACGAGGTGAACGCCCACCCGCAGCAGTCGGGCCTGGTCACCCTGGTCCACAACGGCATCATCGAGAATTTCGCCGAGCTGAAGCGCGAACTGGTCGCCACCGGCCGGGCCTTCGAGAGCGACACCGACACCGAGGTCATCGCCCAGCTGCTGGACGCCGAGCTGAAGGCGGGCCTGGCTCCGCTGGACGCGCTGAAGGCCACCCTCGACCGCCTGACCGGCGCCTACGCGATCGCCGTGCTGATCGAGGGCGAGGACAGCCTGATCATGGGCGCCCGCAAGGGCAGTCCGCTGGTGGTGGGCTATGGCGACGGCGAGATGTTCCTGGGCAGCGACGCCCTGGCGGTGGGACCGTTCACCAGCCGCATCGCCTATCTGGACGAAGGCGACTACGTCGCCATCGACCACACCTCGGCCCGCATCTTCGACGAGACCGGCAAGCCCGTGACCCGGCCGATCCGCGTGGTCGCGGCCTCCGCCGCCCTGGTGGAAAAGGGCAACTACCGGCATTTCATGGAAAAGGAGATCCATGACCAGCCGGACGCCTGCCAGCACACGCTCTCGGCCTATCTGGATCCGGTCTCGGGCAAGGCCACCGCGCCCGGCGGCGTCGACTTCGCCAACATCACCCGCCTGCAGATCGTGGCCTGCGGCACGGCCTATTACGCGGGCCTGATCAGCCGCTACATGTTCGAGCACCTGGCCAGGCTGCCGGTGGACATCGATGTGGCCTCGGAATTCCGCTACCGCGAGCCGCCGGTGACCCCCGGCACCCTGGCCATCGTCGTCTCCCAGTCGGGCGAGACCGCCGACACCCTGGCGGCCCTGCGCTGGTGCAAGGCCCAGGGGCTGCAGACCGCCGCCGTGGTCAATGTGCACGAGAGCACCATGGCCCGCGAAGCCGACGTGCTGTTCCCCACCCATGCAGGGCCGGAGATCGGCGTCGCCTCCACCAAGGCCTTCACCAGCCAGGTCGCCGCCCTGACGGCCCTGGCCATCGCCGCCGGGGCCGCCCGCGGCCATATCGACGCCGCCGAGGAGGCGAGGCTCGCCGCGCTGCTGCTGGAAAGCCCGCGCCTGATCTCGGAGGCGATCCAGGTGGAGGAGACGATCCGCGCGTTGGCGCCCGAGCTCGCCAAGGCCCGCGACGTGCTCTATTTCGGCCGCGGCGCGATGTCGGCCCTGGCCCTGGAAGGCGCCTTGAAACTCAAGGAGATCAGCTACATCCACGCCGAGGGCTACGCCGCCGGCGAACTGAAGCACGGCCCCATCGCCCTGATCGACGAGGCCACCCCGGTGATCGTCATCGCCCCCTCCGACGCCCTGTTCGAGAAGACCATGTCGAACATGAGCGAGGTGATGGCCCGCGGCGGCCCGATCATCCTGATCACCGACGAGCAGGGCGCCAAGCACGCCCCGCCCGGGGTCAAGGTGGTGATCGCCCCCACCTGCGACAGCCTGGTCGCGCCCCTGGTGTTCTCCGCCCCGATCCAGCTGCTCGCCTACCACGTGGCGATCCAGAAGGGCGCCGACGTGGACCAGCCCCGCAATCTGGCCAAGTCCGTCACCGTCGAATAGCGCGCGCGGAACTTCGGCGCCGCCGATGGATTTCCGATCCCGCCTCCTCTAGGTGGAGAGCGGCATGGAGGCTCGTATGACCAAACGCGTGCGCAAGGCGGTGCTGCCGGTGGCGGGCCTGGGGACCCGGGTGCTGCCCGGCGCCAAGACCACCCCGAAGAACATGCTGAACGTCGTCGACCGGCCGATCCTGTCCTATGTGGTCGAGGAGGCGCGCGCCGCCGGCATCGAGCATCTGGTGTTCATCACCGGCCGCGGCCAGGGCGCCATCGAGGACTATTTCGACTCCAGCCCCGAGATCGAAAACGCCCTGGAGGCCAAGGGCCGCACCGAGATCCTGGCCGATGTCCGCCGGGACCTGCCCATCCCCGGCGGCATGAGCTTCGTGCGCCAGATGGCGCCGCTGGGCCTGGGCCACGCCGTCTGGTGCGCGCGCCACATCATCGGCGACGAGCCCTTCGCGGTGATGCTGCCCGACATGCTGATGATGGCGAAGACGCCGGCCCTGGCCCAGACCGTCGCGGCCTACGAGAAGATGGGCGGCAACATCGTCGCCGTGGAGCCCGCTCCCGAAGGCGAGACTCACAAGTACGGCATCGTGGCGCTGGCGGCCCGCGAGGGCCGGCTGAACCGCATGGTCGGCATGGTCGAGAAGCCGCCGCTGGGGACCGAGCCCTCCAACCTGTTCATTTCAGGCCGCTATATCCTGCAGCCCGAGATCTTCGATCTGCTGGAGCGCCAGGGCAAAGGGGCCGGCGGCGAGATCCAGCTCACCGACGCCATGTTCGATCTCATGGCGACCCAGACCTTCCACGCCCTCGAATACGAGGGGACGACCTATGACTGCGGCGACAAGATCGGCCTGTTGCGGGCCAATGTCGCCTTCGCCCTCGCCCGGCCCGACCTGGCCGATGCGGCCCGGGCGGCCATCAGGGAGCTGCTCTAGGAGGATCGATTGCGCCTGTTCGTCTTCGGCTACGGCTTTTCCGCGCGCGCCCTGATGCGGCGGCTGGGACCGCTGGGATGGACGGCGGCGGCGACCTTCCGCGAGGCCGGCGCCGAGGCCGGACTGAGAGCCGCAGGCGTCGATCCCGTCTCCGTCGACGACAGAGACGGCCTGGTCCGCGAGCTGGCCCACGCCCAGGCCGTGCTGCTGACCGCCCCGCCCGGACCCGGCGGCTGCCCGGCCCTGCCCGTCCTCGTCCCGGCCCTGGCCCAGGCGGGCGCTTTCCCCGATTGGATCGGATACCTCTCAACCACCGGGGTCTACGGCGACCGCCATGGCGGCTGGGTGTTCGAGGACAGCCGACTGGCGGCCCAGTCGGTCGAGGGCGCACGCCGCATCGCAGCCGAGCGCGACTGGCTGGAGGTGGGCCGCGGCATGGGACTGACGGTCACCGTCCACCGCCTGCCCGGCATCTATGGTCCCGGCCGCTCGGCCCTGGACCGGGTGAGGGAGGGAAAAGCGCGGCGGCTTTCCGCCCCGGGCCAGGTGTTCAGCCGCATCCACGTGGACGACCTGGCTGCGGGCCTGGAAGCCTCCATCGCCCGGCCTCGCGCCGGCGGGATCTACAATCTCTGCGACGACGAGCCGGCCTCCAACAGCGACGTGGTCGCCTTCGCCGCACGCCTGCTCGGGGTGGAGCCCCCGCCCGAGACTCCGCTGGACCTGCAGGCGCTGAGCCCGCAGGCGCGGCGGTTCTATGCGGAAAGCAAGCGGGTCTCCAACGCCCGGGCCAAGGGCGAGCTCGGTTGGCGGCCGGCCTATCCGAGCTATCGCGAGGGGCTGGCGGCCATACTGGCGGCGGGTGGGTGAATCAGGCCGTGTGACGGCACGGCTAGCGCGAAACTTCCTCCACGGCGGCGATCAGCCTCTTAAGGTCCTGCGGCCGCGACAGCCGGTGGTCGCCGTCCTTCACCAGGGTGAAGACCACGTCCTCGCCGCGGATCGCGTGGGCCAGCTCGAGGGCGTGGCGCCAGGGCACGTCGGGATCGGCGCCGCCCTGCAGGATGCGCACGGGCGCCTCGATGGGAACCGGGCCGGGCAGGATCGACCAGCGCGCGCCGTCCAGCAGCAGCTCGCGGGTGATCGGATAGGGGTCGCCATAGTCCGACGGCCGCATCCAGACCCCGGTCTCGGCCAGTTCGAGCAGGTCGTCCGAGGTCATCTGCGGCTTCATCAGCGCCTCGGTGAAGTCGGCGGCCGGGGCGATCAGCACCATGGCCCGGACCCGTTCCGCCCGGACGGCGGCGACCAGGCAGGCGAGCCAGCCGCCCATGGAGGATCCGATCAGCACCAGCTGGCCGGCGGTCAGTTCGTCCAGCACCGCCAGCGCGTCCTCCCGCCAACGGGTGATGGTGCCCCTGGCGAAATCGCCGCCGGATTCCCCGTGTCCGAAATAGTCGAACCGCACATAGGCGCGGCCGTGGGCCAGCGCCCAGTCGGCCAGGGCCTGGGCCTTCGTCCCCGCCATGTCGGACTTGAATCCGCCCAGCCACACCACCGTGGGGCCCGCGCCCGCCACGCGTCGCCAGGCCAGCCGCGCGCCGTCCGGGCGCTCAAGGAAACCGGTCTCTTCGCTCATGACCGATCAATAGCCCGTGCGTCCGGGCGCGTCTCGGTTGAGGCGGGCTTTACCAAACCTGCGCGTGCGCTATGCAGGTGCCCGTGATTCTTCCCCCGGACTTCACACTGCTGCAGGTCGTTCCGGAGCTCGAAACGGGGGGCGCCGAACAGACCACTATCGACGTCGCGCACGCAGTGGTGCGCGCGGGGGGCAAGGCGCTGGTCGCGACCCGGGGCGGGCGCATGGCGGCCCGGCTCGAATCCGACGGCGGACGCCTGGCCCAGATGCCTGTCCAGTCGAAGAATCCCCTGGTCATGCTGGGCAACGCCGCCCGGCTGGTGGACCTGATCCGGCGGGAGAAGGTGAGCCTGGTCCACGCGCGCTCCCGGGCGCCGGCGTTCTCCGCCCTTTGGGCCGCCCAGGCCACCCACACGCCCTTCGTCGCCACCTATCATGGGGTCTACAAGGCCAGGTCGAACGTGAAGCGCTGGTACAACGCGGTGATGACCCGGGGCGACCTGGTGATCGCCAATTCCGACTACACCCGCGACCATGTCCTGGCCGAGCATCACCTGGACCCCGCCAGGATCGTCTCGATTCCCCGCGGCGTCGACCTCCACCGGTTCAATCCCGCCTGGGTGACCCCCGAACGCGTCCAGGCCCTGCGCGACGCCTGGGGTCTCGACCCCAAGGACCGGCGCACGATCTTCCTGCTGGCCGGCCGCCTGACCCGCATCAAGGGCCACCTGCTGATCGTCGAGGCGGCGGCGAAGCTGAAAGCCGGGGGCCGGAAGTTCCTGATCCTGTTCGCGGGGGACGACCAGGGCCGCACCGGCTATCGCGAGGAGGTCGAGGCGGCGATCGCGGCGGCGGACCTCTCCGAGGAAATCAAGGTGGTCGGCCACTGTGACGACATGCCGGCCGCCTACCTCCTGGCCGATCTGGCCATGCTGCCCACCACCGTCCCGGAGAGTTTCGGGCGCACGGCGGTCGAGCCGCAGGTCATGGGCCGCCCGGTCCTGGCCTCCGACCACGGCGGCGCCACCGAGACCGTGGTGACGGGCGAGACCGGCTGGCTGGTCAAGGTGGGGGACGCCGACGCCTGGGCCGCCGCCATGGCGCGGGCCCTCGACATCGGCTCCGCGCGACTGGCGGCCATGGGCCAGGCGGCGGCCAACCGCGCCCGGCAGCTCTATTCGGCCGAGGCGATGTGCGAGGCGACGCTGGCCGCCTATGCGCGCGTGCTCGCCGCCCGGGCGGCCAGCTGATGGCCCGCGAGATCAAGAAGATCCTGGTGATCAAGCTGTCGGCCCTGGGCGACTTCGTCCTGGCCCTGGCGGCGATGAAGAAGATCCGCGAGGCGCACAAGCGCGCGCACATCACCCTGCTGACCACACCGCCGTTCGAGGCCCTGGCCAAGTCGAGCCCCTACTTCAACGCCGTGGAGATCGACGGCAAGCCCGAGGGCGTCGGCGCCTGGATGGCCCTGCGGCGGCGGTTGAAGCAGGCGCGCTACGACCGGGTCTACGACCTGCAGACGTCCTCCGCCTCGGCGCGCATATTCCACCTGCTGCGCCCCTTCCCGCCGGAATGGTCGGGAATCGCGGTGGGCTGCTCGCTGCCGCACAAGAACCGCAACCGCAACCGGATGCACACGCTGGAGCGCCAGGCCGACCAGCTGAAATATGCCGGCATCTGGCCCGACGCCCCGGTGGAGACCGGCCAGGCGCCGCCGCCGGACCTGTCCTGGATCCTGAAGAAGGCCTCGCCGGACCGCCCGGTTCCCGGCGGCAACCGGCCCAGGCCCTACGTGGTGCTGATCCCCGGCGGCTCGGAGCATCGGCTGGACAAGCGCTGGCCGGCCGACCGCTACGGCGAGCTCGCCAAGCGGCTGCATGGCCAGGGCTACGACATCGTGATCATCGGCGGACCTCCCGAAGGCGCCGTCGCCCGCCAGATCCAGAAGTATGTGGGTACGGCGCGCGACCTCACCGGCCGCACCGATTTCGCCAGCATCGCCCTGATCGGCGCCAAGGCCGCCCTGGTGATCGGCAATGACACCGGCCCCTTGCATCTGGCGGCCGCCACGGGCGCGCCGACCATCGTCCTGTTCTCCAAGGCCTCGAACCCGGCGCTCTCCGCGCCGCGCGGCCACGTGGCGGTTCTGCAGGCCGACGATCTGGCCGGTCTGGATGTGGCTACGGTCGCACATACCGCGAATGCTTTGGCTCCGAGCCCAAGCCCCGCTTGATCGCGGGCCGACGCACAGTCATATACTGACGTGACCGGCCGGAGCGCTCCCGCGCGACCGGGCCGTCGCTCGTTTCAATAGCTCACGGAGCAAAAGCCTATTCGCCGCCCCATGCAGGCGCCGCCCGTCAAAGACGGTCCGCGCATCAATGATGATATCCGCGTCCCCAAGGTTCTGCTGATCGACCAGCACGGCGAGAAGCAGGGCGTCATGCCGACCTCGTCCGCCCTGGAGGCCGCTGAAGAAGCTGGCCTCGACCTCGTTGAGATCGTGCCGAACGCGGATCCGCCCGTTTGCAAGATTCTGGACTACGGCAAGTTCAAGTTCCAGGAACAGAAGAAGAAGAACGAGGCGCGCAAGCGGCAGAAGGTCGTCGAGATCAAAGAGATCAAGCTTCGGCCGAATATCGACATCCACGACTACGAAGTGAAGCAGCGCTCGATGCACCGCTTCTTCGAAGAAGGCGACAAGGTGAAGGTCACCCTGCGCTTCCGCGGCCGCGAACTCGCCCACCCCGAGCTGGGCATGAAGCTGCTCCAGAAGGTGAAGGCCGACTTCGAGCCCGTGGCCAAGGTCGAGTACGAGCCGCGCATGGAAGGCCGGCAGATGATCATGATCCTGGCCCCGCGATAGGCGCCGGCAGGATCTGCGAGCTGCAGAGCGGCCGTCCCTCGGGGCGGCCGCTTTTCTTTTGGCCCCACGGCGAGGCCAGGCTGTGGCCTTCGGGAGACGCCCGCGAGGCGCATCGTCCGACCGCGGCGCCCGGTCTTGCCGCTTCGGTCGGGTCCGCTTAACACCGATCACATGTCCGACACTTCGCCGCAGAGGGCGCCGGCGCCCCGCTTTGCGGCGGCGTCGCTCATCGCCGTCATCTTCATCAACATGCTGGGCTTCGGGATCATCGTCCCGCTGCTGCCCTTCTATGCGAAGTCGTTCGACGCCCAGCCCTGGCAGATCGGCGCGATATTCGGCGCCTATTCGGTGGGGGCCTTCTTCGGCGAACCGTTCTGGGGCCGGCTGTCGGACAAGTACGGCCGCAAGCCGCTGCTGATCTCCACCATCACCGGCAACTGCCTGTGCTACCTGGCGCTGGCCTTCGCGCCCAACATCTGGGTCGCCTTCGTGATCCGGCTGCTCGGCGGCCTGGCGGCCGGAAACGGCGCCGTGGTGCAGGGCTATATCGCCGACGTCACCCCGCCGGAAAAGCGCGCGCGGCAGATGTCCTATCAGGGCGCGGCCTGGAACGTCGGCCTGATCATCGGCCCCTCGGTCGGCGGCTTCTTCGCCCACACCAACATGGGGCCCGCGGGATTCCGCATCCCGCTGTTCATCGCCTCGGGCCTGGCCGCCCTGTGCGTGATCGCCATCGCCATCGTCATTCGCGAGAGCCGGGTCCGCGAGACCGGCATCACCGACCGTCCGAGCCGCTGGTCGGCCATCGGCGAGGTGATCCGCCATCCCGTGATCGGTCGGATGATGCTGCTGACCTTCCTGGTGGGCTTCGCGTTCACGGGGATCGAATCGCAGTTCGGCCTGTGGTCCCAGGCGCGCTTCGGATGGGAGCCTCGGGACATCGCGATCTGTTTCGCCTTCACCGGGGTCACCGCGTTCTTCACCCAGACCCTGCTCACCGGCCGCCTGTCGGAGCGCTACGGCGAGGGGGCCATGCTGGCTGTCGGCATGTCGATCACGGTGCTGGCGGCCGCCCTGCAGGTGGTCTCCGTCAACGGGGTCATGACCATCGCGCTGATGTGCATGACCGCCGCCGGACAGTCGGTGGCCTTCCCCAATGTGGGCGCGATCATCTCGCGCACCGTCGATCCGCACCGGCAGGGCCAGATCCTGGGCCTGAACAACGCCACGGGCGCCCTGGCCCGCGTCGTGGGGCCGGTCTGCGCGGGACTGATGGTGCCGGTCCTCCGGGACGGCCCGTTCATCCTGGGCGCCCTGGTGGTCGCGCCCGCGATCCTGCTGGCGCTGTCGGCCACGCGAAAGGCCACGGCGCGGCCGGAGCCCTACGACCCCGCCCCCTGAGCCCGGGCGGCGCAGCGCGAGTCCAGACCCTTGCGTTCGGGCGCCCATTGGCGTATCAGCCCGACCCTTCGGAACCGTCTGGCCAAAGGCATGCCAGGGCGGT
Organism: Phenylobacterium sp.; assembly: GCA_036279815.1. GTDB lineage: Bacteria > Pseudomonadota > Alphaproteobacteria > Caulobacterales > Caulobacteraceae > Phenylobacterium. The sequence continues at coordinate 9,659 of DASUIJ010000358.1, forward strand.
TCATCAATACGCCAGAGGACGGGGCCGCGAGGTTCCGCAGTGAAATGCCGAAACTGAAGACCAAATCGGGCGCCAAAAAGCGCTTCAAGATCACGGCTACCGGTAAGATCAAGGCCGGGGTCGCCGGCAAGCGCCACCGCCTGATCAGCCACAGCTCCAAGTACATCCGCCAAAACCGCGGCACGAAGGTGATGAGCACGTCTGACCAAAAGACGATCCGCACCTACCTGCCCTACGGCCTTTGATCGGAGACCTGACAGATGGCTCGCGTTAAACGGGGCGTCACCGCCCACGCCAAGCACAAGAAGGTTCTGGAGCAGGCCAAGGGTTTCTATGGCCGCCGCAAGAACACCATCCGTACGGCCAAGGCCGCGGTGGACAAGGCCGGGCAGTATGCCTACCGCGACCGCAAGGTCCGGAAGCGCAACTTCCGCTCGCTCTGGATCCAGCGCATCAACGCCGCGGCGCGCCTGGAAGGCTTCACCTACTCGCAGTTTATTTTCGGCCTTGATAAGGCCGGGATCGAAATCGACCGCAAAGTCCTCTCGGACATCGCGGGCGCCGATCCGGTTGGTTTCAAGGCCATCGCCGACAAGGTTCGCGCCGCGCTGGCTTGAGGCCTGGGAGCTTTCGCTTCCTAAGCATTCAGAAGCCCTCCGGCCGAACCGCCGGAGGGCTTTTTGCTGCCCTCTTTCCGCGCCCCCGCCACCCCTCTAAGAACCGCAGCGCCATGACCACTCAACTCGAAGCCGACATCATCGCCGCCATCGCGGCCGCCGCCGACATCGCCGCCCTGGAGACCGTTCGCGTCGCCGCCCTGGGCAAGACCGGATCCATTTCCGAACTCCTGAAGTCCCTGGGCGGCATGAGCCCCGACGAGCGCCGCGAACGCGGGCCGCAGATCAACGGCCTGCGCGACCGGGTCACCGCCGCCATCGCCGCGCGCCGCGCGGGCCTGGAGGCCGCCGAGCTCGACGCCAGGCTGGCGGGCGAGCGGGTCGACCTGTCCCTGCCCCCGCCGCCGCGCCGCAAGGGCAGCGTCCACCCCACCATGCAGGTGATGGACGAGTTGATCGCGGTGTTCGCCGAGATGGGCTTCGGCGTGGCCGAAGGGCCGGACATCGAAACCGACTTCAACAACTTCACCGCCCTGAATTTCCCACCCAAGCACCCGGCGCGGGAGATGCACGACACCTTCTTCCTCGCCGAGGACGAGCGCGGCGAGCGCAAGGTGCTGCGCACCCACACCAGCCCGGTCCAGGTGCGGGTCATGCACCGGGTCAACGAGCAACTCCCCTCCTGGGTCGCCAACGGCCAGGAGCCGCCGATCCGCGTCATCATTCCGGGCCGCACCTTCCGGAAGGATTCCGACCAGACCCACACGCCCATGTTCCATCAGATCGAGGGCCTGGTGATCGACAAGGGCATCCACATGGGCCACCTGAAGTGGACCCTGGAGACCTTCATCGCCAAGTTCTTCGAGACCGGCGAGGTCACCACCCGGTTCCGCCCGCACCACTTCCCCTTCACGGAGCCGTCGGCCGAAATGGACGTGCGCTGCGACCGCTCCGGCGGCGAGGTGAAGATCGGCCAGGGCGACGACTGGCTGGAGATCCTGGGCTGCGGGATGGTGCATCCCAATGTGCTGCGCAATGTCGGGCTCGACCCCGACGTCTGGCAGGGCTTCGCCTTCGGCTGCGGGGTCGACCGGCTCGGCGTGCTGAAATACGGCATGCCCGACCTGCGCGACATGTTCGCGTCCGACGTCCGCTGGCTGCAGCACTACGGCTTCTCGGCCTTCGCCGCGCCGAACCCTGCCACGGGGCTTTCGTGATGCAGTTGCCTCCGAGCCCCTTCGACGTCACCGACTGGTCCAGGGTCGAGCCCACCTTGCATCCGGGCCTCACCGGCCAGGCCACCTGGCGGACGCTCACCCTGGGCGACGTCCGCATCCGCCGGGTGGACTACAGCCCGGGCTACCTGGCCGACCATTGGTGCGACCGCGGCCACATCCTCTACGTCCTGGACGGCGAGCTCGACACCGAGCTCAAGGACGGCCGCACCTTCAAGCTCACCGCCGGCATGAGCTATCGGGTCTCCGACTTCGGCGACCCTGCGCACCGCTCTTCGACGACCGTCGGCGCCCAGCTGTTCATCGTGGACTGACCATGAAATTCACCCTCTCCTGGCTCAAAGAGCATCTCGACACCCAGGCCACCGCCGCCGAGGTGGTCGAGGCCATGACCATGGCCGGCCTCGAGGTCGAGCATGTGGACGATCCGGCTGCGAAGCTGGCCGCCTTCTCGGTCGCCAGGATCGTCGAGGCGGTGCAGCACCCCAACGCCGACCGCCTGCGGGTCTGCCAGGTGGACACCGTCGACGGCCGCAAGGAGATCGTCTGCGGCGCCCCCAACGCACGGCCCGGCCTGACCACCATCTATGCGCCGCTGGGCGCCTATGTGCCCGGCTCGGGCATCACGCTGGAGGCGCGGCCGGTTCGCGGCGTGGTTTCCAACGGCATGCTCTGCTCGGCCGCCGAGCTGGAGACCGCCAGCGAGTCCGACGGGATCATGGAGCTGGACGCCAGCCTGGCCGTCGGGACGCCCGCCGCCCAGGCCCTGGGCCTGGAGGCGGTGATCGACTTCGAGGTCACGCCCAACCGGCCGGACTGGCTGGGCGTCGTCGGCATCGCCCGCGACCTGGCCGCCGCCGGCCTGGGCAAGCTGAAGGACCCGAGCATCGCCCCGGTCCCCGGCAAGTTCGCCAATCCCGTGGCGATCCGCCTCGACGGCTCCGACGCCTGCCTGGCCTTCGCCGGGCGGCTGATCCGGGGCGTGAAGAACGGCCCGTCCCCCGCCTGGCTGCAGCAGCGCCTGATCTCGGTGGGCCTGCGCCCGATCAGCGCCCTGGTGGATATCACCAACCTGATCACCTATGACCGCGCGCGGCCGCTGCACGTCTATGACGCCCACAAGCTGTCGGGGACGCAGATCTCCACGCGCCTGGGCCGCCATGGCGTCCACGGCGACGAG
>DASUIJ010000359.1:0-15731 GCA_036279815.1 Phenylobacterium sp.
CAGGGACAGGGTCTGGGACGCGCCGCCCGGAGCAGCCAGATCGACATGGATCGCGCTCGATCCGGCTGAGGCGTAGGCGTTGGTCTCGGATTCGGCGATCGCGGCGCGGGCCGGCGGAAGGACGACGGCGGCCAGGGCGCCGAAGAGCATCAGGAGCTTACGCGGTTTCATCGGCCGACGACCTCCATGGCCTGTCCGCCACGATAGAGCTTCATTCCGGTATTCCCCCGGGCCCCTCCACGACCGGCCCCGCCGCCCAGATCGGCGTAGGACCGCAGGACGATCTGCATTTCGCCCTGGGCCTTGCCGCGGGCCAGAACCAGGGTGTCGGCGGCCGGGACTTCGAGGACCGCCACGGCGCCCACGATGGACTTGGCGTCCTTGTCGGCTTCGGGCTTCTGGTCGATGGCCAGGACCCGCAGATTGCGCATCAGGGTCTCGGTGACGAAGCCCTTGCCTTCCGCGCCCGGCCGGCTTTGCAGCACATCCACCCGGTCGCCCGGCAGGATGAAGCCGCCGGCGGCGGTCTCGGCGTTGATCGGGATGGACATGGCCCGCATTCCGGGCAGCAGCACCACGGCCATGAAATTGCTGTCGCCGGCCCGCAGCACCTTGCGCGCGGTGACCGGTTCGCCCTTGGCCAGGGCGTCCTTGACGATGGCGCCGTCGAACGCCTGCATCGGCCCCTGGGACATCACCAGGTCCTGGGTCGCCCGGGCCGCCTTCTTGGCCACCTTCTCCGCGCCCTGGGGCGGGGGAGCCGGGGCGGCGCCGTCGGTGATGAAGGTCGGATTGAGCGCCTCGACCGGCCAGGCCTGCCAGGCCAGGTCGACCGGGCTGAGCCTGGTGCCGACCGGGAGATCGCGCCCGGCGACCAGAACCTGAGCCATGGGCTTGGGCGGCGGCGCGATGGCGACCGCGGCGGCGGGCGCCGCCTTCTTTGGCGAGACCATGCCGCGGACCATGAAGGCCAGCAAAATGGCCGCCAGGGCGGCGAGTGCGATGATGGCGATACGGACAGCGCCCATTGACGACGACTCGAAGCTCCCGCGCGGCGGGTCAGTGGCGGCGCGGGTCCTTCCCGGATCGCGCTCGATTCGATACCCGACCTTCTGCCGGCTCTGCCTGTTGTCTCCCGCCCATGGTTAACGCCGGCCTAAAGATCGACCTCAGCCCAGGCCGGAAAACGCCTGCAGAAGGGCCGAGGCGGGAAAGGCCGCCAGGGCGCCCGCGGCGATGGCCACGCCGTAGGGAACGTTCTCCCCAGGCGTCGCCAGCCGCCCGAACCAGGCCGGTCCGTTCAGGACGTAGGGCCGCATCCACATGGAGCGAAGGCCAAGCAGGGCCAGGGCCAGTCCGCCGCCCGCCACGCCGGTGACGGCGAGGTAGGTGAAGGCCGCGGGCACGCCCAGCCAGAGCGCCGAGGCGGCGAACAGCTTGGCGTCGCCGCCGCCGATCCAGCCCAGGGCGAACATGATCATGCCCAGCACCAGACCCACCGCGCCGATCCCGAGATGGGTCAGCAGCACGTTCATGGGCAGACCCAGCGCCAGGGCGGCGGGGAAGAAGGCCAGGATGATGGCCCCCGAGATCCAGTTGGGGATGGTGTAGCTGGTCACGTCGCGCAGGGCGGCGACGATCACCAGGGCCGGGAAGACGGCGAGCAGGGCGGTCTGCAGAAGCGGGATCATCGGATCTCGGCGGAAAAATCAGGTTCGCCCGACCATGACCGGGCAAGGTGAACGGAGCGTTGAAAACGAAAGGGCCGCGGCGCTTTCGCGTCGCGGCCCCTGCGATTTCGTAGAAGCGAGCCGCTTCTTACGGCATCGCGTCGCCGATCTTCTTGAAGGTGCCGCTGATCTTGCCCGACAGGGTGTTCATCGCCGTGATGAGCACGACGGCGATGAGGGCGGCGATCAGGCCGTACTCGATGGCGGTGGCGCCGGATTCGTCATTCATGAAGCGCGAGACAAACTTGGACATTGCAGATCTCCTTTTGTTAGCGAGCAGACTGTTGAGGCTTCAAGCCATTGGCCTGCCCGCCCCGAATTCGCAGGACCGTTTTCGCCCATCTCGTTTAATTCCGAGTAAACATCGAAGTATTCGAACCAATCTTTCTATGGTTTACTTTGGTTTACTATTATCTTTCATTAACCACGCGCCCGGATTCAGCCCAAAATGGCCGTTTCGGCTTAATGATTCTCGCGCGCGCGTGAGTCGGCGAAAATTCAGGCTTTCTTGACCATTCCCCACGACCCTCGGAGCCGAAGAAAAATTCGGATGCCGCCCATGCGCCCCTTGATTACGAGCCTCGCCGCCCTGATCGCGGTCGTCGGATCCGCCGCCCCGAGCCTCGCGGCGGAGAGTTTCGCGGTGCCGATCGACCAGAGCGCGTCCATCGCCCTGCCCCGCGGCGCGCAGAACGTGATGGTCGGCAACCCCGCCATCGCCGACGTCAACATTCTCGACGCCCGCACCGCCGTGCTCCTGGGGCGCACCTACGGCGTCACCAACCTGCTGGTCACCGACGCCAAGGGGCGGACCATCATGGACCGGCAGATCGTGGTGTCCTCTGGCGACGCAGGCCGGATCACCGTGGTCCGCGGCGCGGCGACCGGCCCGCATGCGGAGAACTACGCCTGCGCGCCCCGCTGCGAGCGCGCGCCCATGCCCGGCGAGACCGACGTCGACTACAATCGGTACTCCTCCGCCTACAGCGGCTATTCCGGCCGCGCCGCCGAGGGCCGCAACAGCGGCGCCGCCAAGCCCGGCCCTTAAACCTCCGATTCAGCAAGCGAGGCTATCTTCAGGTCACCCTCCCGCCCTGAGGACATCATGCCGCGACCCCGCCTAGCCCCGATCGCCGCCCTGAGGAGGTTCGCTCGCGCCCAGCGGGGCGCGATCGCGGTCGAGTTCGCCATCATCGCCCTGCCCTTCATGGTGCTGATATTCGGCATCATCGAGCTGGGCATGGTGTTCCTGGTCTCCACCACCCTGCAGAACGCCACCGACAACGCCGCGCGCAAGATCCGCACCGGCGAGTTCCAGACCAGCGGAGCCAACACCAAGTCGGACTTCAAGAACCTGGTCTGCGAAAGCATGACCTGGCTGAAGACACCCTGCATCACCTCGAACAAGCTGACGGTCGACGTTCAGACCTTCGCCAACTTCGCCACGCTCAACAGCACCGGCCCGACGAACCCGACGACCTTCGATCCCAACAGCACCTGCTGGTCCTCCGGCCAGCCCGGGGACATCGTCCTCGTCCGCACCTACTACCAATGGGACGTCTTCACCCCGCTGCTCAACGCCGCCCTGGTCAACATGGGATCCGGCTCGAACAAGCGGCTGATCAACGCGGCGACCAGCTTCCGCAACGAGCCCTGGTCGACCCAGACTCCGACGGGGCCCAAATGCTGAGCCGTTTCACCCGTGACCGCCGCGGCGCCGCCGCCGTCGAGTTCGCGCTCATCGCGCCCATCATGCTCCTGCTCTACTACGGCCTGGCCGAGCTGACCCAGGGCCTGATGGCGGACCGCCGGGCCGCCCACGTGGCGGCCACCATCGGCGACCTGGCCGCCCAGGACACCCAGCTCAACCAGACCGAGATCGACGACGTGTTCATGGTCGGCCAGGCGATCATCTCGCCCTTCCCTTCAGCGCCCCTGTCGATGCGCATCACCAGCGTGAAGGCGGACGCGAGCGGCAACCCGAAGGTGGTCTGGAGCAAGGCCTCCGGCACGATGACCGCACTGACCGGCGACGTCAGCGGCGTGCCGGCCGGGCTGATCGCGGCCAATGAAAGCGTGATCATGGCCGAGGCGTCCTATCACTATACCTCGAGCATCAAGAAGGTGATCCCGAACGGCCTGAACTTCTCCCAGAAGTACTATCTGAAGCCCCGCAAAGGCAGCGAAGTGCTCTGGTCGGCCAGCTAGCCGAAGACAGAGCCCAGCCGCTCCACCAGCGCATGGGGCGCGCTGCCCCCCAGCCCGACGACCGGACGAACGCCGACCAGGCTGTTGGTCAGGAACACCGCCTGCGCCCCTGAAACCGCGCTCAGCGGGGCCCGCACCTCGCACACCTCCACTCCGAGCCGCCTGGCGGCGTCCACCACCCGGGCCCGGGCGATCCCGGCCAGGACGCCGCAGTCCAGCGCCGGGGTGAACAACACCTCGTCCTCGATCCAGAAGATATTGCCCGCCGCCGCGCAGGCCACCTCGTCGCGGGTGTTCAGCATCAGCGCCTCGTCGGCGCCGGCCGCCCTGGCCTCTTCGCGGGCCAGGATGTTGTCGAGATAGGAGAGGGTCTTCAGGCGCGAAGCCGGGGACCCGGCGTTGCGGCGCACGGCGGCGACGGCCAGCCTGGCCGGTCCTTGCGGCCTGGGCGACGGCGCGGCGGTGGCGAACAGGCGCGGCGCGGGCGCCTGCGGCCGGTCCAGCCCCCGGCCGCCCGAGCCCGCCGTCAGGGTCAGGCGGACCGCGGCGCGGGCCGCGCCGAGCGGCGCCAGGGCTCGCAGGAGGACCGCCTCCGCGGCCGCCCGGTCGGGCGCCGGCAGGCCCAGCACCGCGCAACCCGCAGCCAGGCGGTCGAGATGAGCGGCCAGGTGGTCGAGCTCGCCGTCCCTGGCCAGCACGGTCTCGAACAGGCCTTCGCCGAGCAGCAGCCCGCGGTCGTCGAACGGAACCCCCCGCGGCCCGGTCATGCGCCCGGTCCCGTCAGGGCCTCGACCAGGGCGGCGATCTTGTCCTCCGTCTCGCGGCGCTCGGCCGCCGGATCGCTGTCGGCGACGATGCCGGCCCCGGCGCGGGCCTCCACACGCCAGCCGCCGTCGTCCCGGGCACAGGCCGCCGTGCGGATCAGGACGCTGGAATCGAAGGCGCCGTCGAACCCCGCCCAGAACATCGAGCCGCAGTAGGGCCCGCGCGGGGGCTCCAGCCGGGCGATGGTCTTCATGGCCTGGACCTTGGGCGCCCCGGTGACCGAGCCTGGGGGAAAGGCCGCGCGCAGCAGGTCGACCGCGCGGCGTCCGGGCGCCAGCCGGCCGGTCACCGTCGAGACCAGGTGATGCACGTTGACGAAGCTCTCCAGGTCCCAGAGCCCGGGGACCGCGACGCTGCCCGGCGTGCAGACCCGCGCCAGGTCGTTGCGCATGAGGTCGACGATCATCAGGTTTTCGGCCCGGTCCTTGTCGCTGGCGCGGAGTTGTCGCGCGAGGGCGGCGTCCTCGATCCGGCAGGGGCTGCGCGGGCGGGTGCCCTTGATCGGACGCGACTCCGCGCGGCCCGCCGCGTCCACCCGCAGGAACCGCTCGGGCGAGTTGGACACCACGGCCAGGTCGGCCAGGCGCAGATAGGCGGCGAAGGGCGCGGCGCTGCGGGCCGCCAGGCGGATGAGGATGTCGAAGGGCGCGGCGCCTGGGACCAGCCGCCCGGTCCAGGGCCTGGCGATATTGGCCTGGAACATCTCGCCCGCCCGGATGCGGCTCACCACCTGGGCGACGGCGGATTCGTAGGCGGGGCCCGGCGAGGCCGTGAGCCCGTCCGTCAATGGTCCGGACCAGAGCGGCCGGGGCGGCATGTCCGCCCAGGCCAGGGCCCGGCGGGCCTGGGCTTGCGCCGCCGCGCCATCGGCTCCCCGGCCCACCGCGACGACTTCGCGCCGCTGGTGATCGAAGGCCAGGATCGCCGGATAGCGCCCGACGGCCAGGTCGGGCCAGCCCCGGGATCGCGCCAGGCCCAGGGGCTCCACCCGGTCGCCCAGCTCGTAGGCCGCGAGCCCCGCCACGCCGCCCTGGAACGGGGGGCCGTCGGGAAGGCCGGGGGCGTCTTCCCCCAGCAGGCCGGCCAGGGCCTCGAACGGATCGGCGGCGTCGGTCGGCCGCAGGGTCAGCACCGCGTCCGGGTCGCGCGCCAGATAGGACCATCGCGCCCGGTCCCCGCCGCCGCCCGACAGGAAGGCCAGCGCCCAGGCCTCCTCGGCGAAGCCGGCGAGGACTTCCGCCGGATCGCGCCAGGGCGCCCTGAGCGTGACCGCAAACCGCATGGGGCGGGCCTTAGCCCCGCCCGGCGGACAAGGGAAGGCGTCAGGCTGTCGGGCGGCCGCCTCCCCGCACGAACATCAGGCCCACGAAACCGATGGCCAGCAGGATGATGATGGTGGCGAACCCGCCCTGCTGGGTGTGGGTGAGGTTGGTCCCCAGATTGACCATCATCGGCCCGAGCCAGCCGGTGGCGACGCCGGACAGGGCGTAGACTCCGAAGAACGCCCCGGTCTGCTCCGGCGGCGTGATCCGGGTCAGCATGGTGCGGGAGGAGGCGTACTGCGCGGTGATGAAGACCGCGTTGTTGAAGCCGATCAGCAGGAAGATCACTTCCGGGAGGGTGCGGAAGACCGGTCCGTCCCAGACCGGCGCATGGGCGGCGACGTCATAGGCCCAGAAGTAGAGGATCCGGTCCGGCGCCATGCCGAGCAGGCCGACGATGCCCAGCAGGGACATGCCGATGGAGACGCGCACGGCGTTCTTGGGGCCAAGGCCGGCGTCCAGCCAGCGGCCGACGAAGCCGCCCAGGACGGCGAGGACCGAGAGGATCACTCCGTACCCCAGCATCTCCAGGGCGCCCCATTTCATCACCCCGATCGCGTAGATGCCCGCATAGATCAGGATGGCGTTCATGCCGTCGACGTAGAACATCCGGCTGAGCAGATAGATCGCCGCGTCCTTGTACTGCCGCACGGTGGTGATCATCCGCCAGAGCTGGCCCGCGCCGTTGCGGAGCGCCTTCAGGACCGGGATGCCGGTGGGCTCCGCGTCCGGCGTGAACAGGAAGATCGGCAGCGCGCCGATGGCGAAGATGCCCGCCGCCATCAGGGCCACCACCCGCTCGTGCTCGTGGGTCGCGGTGTCGAGACCGAACAGCGGCGCCTTGGGCACCCAGCTCCAGGTCACCTTGCCCGGCAGGGCGAAGGCCCAGGCGGTGAATCCCAGCGCCAGGACCGAGAAGCCGTTGCCCAGGGCCAGGGCCAGGCCGGAGGCCTTGTGGGCGCCCTTCAGGCCCGCCGCGCGGATCAGCAGCGAATTGTGCAGCACCTCGGAATAGGAAAAGCCGATGCCGATCATGGTCATGATCAGCATGGTCATGGTGACCGAAAGCCCCGAGAGGTCCGGCTTGGCGAACCACAGCGCCGCCATCATCGGAACCATGGCGGCGACGATCAGGCCCAGCCAGATCTTGCGGCGGCCCATCTGGTCGATGGAGGCGCCCAGCAGCGGCGCCGTCAGCATCACCACCCAGCCCTGGTACTGGCTCCAGCTGGACAGCACCGCCTGGCCCCGGACCGGATCGCCGACCATCACCGAGGCGACATAGGGGGCGAACATGTAGATGGTGACGAGGATCACATAGGGATTGCGCGCGCCCTCGAAGAGCGACCAGGACACCCCGCCCCGGTTCAGAGGCGCATCCCCGCCCAGCTCACTTGCGATCGGCGGATCCAGGATCGCTCCCGCGCCGTGGGTCTCCACGGTGGTGGTGGGCTCTGACACTGACGACTCCCCTGGCGCCGCCCGTTGCGCCGGCGGCTTCGAACGAGGTTAGCGTGTCGGCGCGCGATGTAGAGTCGGAATCCCTAGTCGCGGAACAGATTCAGGAACGCGGCCAGCCCTTCGGCGTCGCCTCGCTCGAGCCTCACCTTGCCGGAGGCGATCGCCGACCTGAGGGCGGCCACGGTCAAGGTGGCGCCGGGGCTCGACTCCGGCCCGCGCCGGTCGGATGATCGGGCATCACAATAATTCATTAGGGAGCGAGATCATGGGACTTCTGGATGGAAAGGTGGCGATCGTCACCGGCGCGGGCGGCGGATTGGGCGAGGCCTACGCCAAGCTGTTCGCCAAGGAAGGCGCCAGCGTGGTCGTCAACGACCTGGGCGGACCGAGGGACGGCTCGGGCGAGGGTTCGCGGTCGGCGGCGCAGAAGGTGGTCGACGACATCATCGCGGCCGGCGGCAAGGCCGTGGCCAACGGCGACGACGTGTCGACCATGCAGGGCGGCGAGAACATCGCCAAGACCGCCCTGGATAACTTCGGCCAGATCGACATCCTGGTCTGCAACGCCGGCATCCTGCGCGACAAGACCTTCGCCAACACCACCGAGGCCGATTGGGACCTGGTGGTGAAGGTGCACCTGAAGGGCACCTATTGCTGCACCATGCCGGTGTGGAAGTGGATGAAGGACAACGGCAAACCCGGCGTCATCGTCATGACCAGCTCGACCTCGGGCCTGTACGGCAATTTCGGCCAGTCCAATTACGGGGCGGCCAAGGCCGGCATCTACGGCTTCATGCGCGTGCTCTCCATCGAGGGACGCAAGTACGGCATCCGGGTCATGGCCCTGGCGCCCGGCGCCTATACCCGCATGACCTCCGACCTGCCCGGCCGCCAGGGCAAGGAACCGGATCCCTTGAGCCTGCCGGAAAACGTCGCGCCCGGCGTGCTCTTCATGGTCTCCGACCTCGCCGCGGACCATACGGGCAAGGTGCTGGGCGTCTCCTCGCGCGGCGTGCGCGAGATCAAGATGATGCAGACCGACGGCTTCCAGCCGGGCCGGCCCTACACCGCCCAGGAGGTGGCCGAACACGCCGCCGAGGTGTTCTTCCCCGCCGCCCAGGAGCGGTCGGCGGCCAGCGCCTAGCCGAACGCAGCCAGCCGGGCGTCCAGCCGATCGCGGACGCCCGGCCACTCGTCCCGGAGCACGGAGAAGATCACCGTGTCGCGGATGCGGCCGGTCCAGGTGACCCGGTCCTGGCGCAGGATGCCCTCCTGGACGGCGCCCAGCCTGGTGACGGCCGCGCGGGAGCGGGCGTTGATCGCATCCACCCGGAACGCCACCCGCCGCGCGCCGCTGGCGAAGGCGTCGTTCATGATCAGGCGCTTGGCCGCCGGGTTGGTCGCCCCGCCGCGATAGTCGGGATGATAATAGGTGCCGCCGATCTCCAGCGCCGCATTGGGCAGGTCGTAGGACGAGTAGCAGGTGATGCCGACGCAGCGGCCCGCCACCATCACCGCCCAATGGATCGAGCGGCCGGACGCCAGGTCGGTCTTCATCCGGGCCCACATCGGGTCGAAATGCGCGCCGGCCATGGAATAGGGATAGAGGTCCGTCCAGACCGACGGATCGGCGTCGCAGGCCGCCCGCAGGTCCTCGCGATGGTCCTCGGTGAACGGCTCCAGCCGCACGAAGCGGTTCTCCATCGTCCGGGTCGGATCGAGTTTCATGGTCCCCTCGCAATCAGCAGCGCCGCCTGGGCCAGATAGGTGATCCCGACGGCGCTGACGATAAGCCGGGTCCATTTCTTGAAGTTCAGGTCGCTCAGCCGTTCCAGGATCACCCCGCCGACGGCCGTGCCGGCCATGGAAAGCGGGACCGCCAGGGCGAACAGCCACCAGGGCGGCAGGCCCTTGCCGTGCACGGCGATCAGCGGCGCGCCATAGACCACGATCTTGGCCAGGTGGGCGAACACCTGGGTGGCGGCCTTGGTGGCGACGATCACGTGGCGGGTCAGCGCCGTGCGGACGAAGAAGATGTCGAGCAGCGGACCGGCCACCCCGGCCGTGAGGTTCACGCCCGTGACCATCAGCCCCGACAGCAGGGCCTGACCCGGCCGCGCCGCGTCGAGCCTGATCCAGCTCTGCGGCAGCCACAGAAGCCCGGGCAACAGGCCCATGAACAGGTAGAGGGCGGCCTTGGAGGGGGCGAGCGCGATCAGCGAGACGACCCCGCCGGCGATCACCGAGCCCACCGCGTAGATACCCACGATCCGCCAGTCCACATGCCGGCGGTGCAGGATCGCCCGCCAGCCGTTGGCGACGAGCTGCAGGAGGCCGTGGGTGACGAAGGCCGCCGAGACGGGCAGGGCGAGGGCCAGCCCCCCCATCAGGACCAGTCCGCCCGCCATGCCGAACACGCCGGACAAGGTGGCGGTGACGAACGCCAGGATAACAATGAAGAGAGCCGACAGAGCGCCCATGGGTAGTCCTCCGGTTGCGACCCGCCCCGAGAGGTGGACACAGGCCACCACCGATCGCGGATCAGCTGCGCGTCGCGCGCGAAAGGGTTGCGGGTCCGCCCGCTCACCTTCCGGAGGAAGGCGCTGATGGCTCCGGACCCGCCGATCGCGGCGGGGACGCCAGCCAGGGATCGCGACCACGCGGATCGACCCGACGGCTCCAGGAACCTGAGCGCTCTACACCCGAACAAGCGCCGCCGTCGAGGGCGGTCGGCGGCAAAAGAAAAGGCCCTGGCGCGAGCCAGGGCCTGATCCGGGTTTCGAGTTTATCGGTAGGGCTTAGTGCCGGAAGACCGCCGTCAGGGACGGGTCGGCCGGCATTTCGCGATACTGGCGCAGCTCGTTGCGGCCCACGACCATGTGGTGGACCTCGTCCGGGCCGTCCGCGATCCGCAGGGTGCGGGTGTTGGCGTACATGCGAGCCAGGGGGGTGTGCTGCGACACGCCGAGCGCGCCGTGCATCTGGATCGCCTGGTCGATGATCTCGCACACCCGGACCGGAACCATGGCCTTGACCATGTGGATCCAGACGCGGGCTTCCTGGTTGCCCAGGACGTCCATGGCCTTGGCCGCCTTGAGCACCATCAGGCGCATGGCCTCGATGTCGATGCGGGCCCTGGAGATGATCTCCAGGTTGCCGCCAAGCTGCACGAGCGGCTTGCCGAAGGCCTCGCGGGTCAGGCCGCGGGTGACCATCAGGTCGAGCGCCTTCTCGGCCGAGCCGATGGCGCGCATGCAGTGGTGGATGCGGCCCGGGCCGAGGCGCAGCTGGCTGATCTCGAAGCCGCGGCCCTCGCCCAGCAGCATGTTCGACGCCGGCACGCGGACGTTGTCGAAGACGATGTGCATGTGGCCGTGCGGCGCGTCGGGGTCGCCGAACACGTGCTGCGGGCCGATGATCTTCACCCCGGGGGTGTCGGTGGGCACGAGGATCTGCGACTGGCGCAGGTTCGGCGGGCCGTCGGGGCTGGTCTGGACCATGGTGATCATGACCTTGCAGCGCGGGTCGCCGGCGCCGGAGATGTAGTGCTTCTCGCCGTTGATCACGTACTCGTCGCCCACCAGGGTGGCGCGGGTGTTGACGTTCTTGGCGTCCGACGAAGCGGAGTTCAGCTCGGTCATGGCGAAGGCCGAGCGGATCTTGCCCTCGAGCAGGGGCTTCAGCCACTTCTCCTTCTGGGCCGGGGTGCCGACGCGCTCCAGGACTTCCATGTTGCCGGTGTCGGGCGCGGCGCAGTTCATGGTCTCGGACGCCAGCCGGTTCTTGCCCAGCTCCACGGCGATGTAGGCGTAGTCCAGGTTCGACAGGCCCTCGCCGGTCTCGGCGTTGGGCAGGAAGAAGTTCCACAGGCCTTCGGCCTTGGCCTTGTCCTTGGCGGCTTCCAGGGCTTCAAGCTGGCCGGGCGCGTAGGACCAGATGTCCGGATTGCCCTCGCCCAGCCGGTGGAACTCCTCCGACATCGGCTCGACGGTCTCCCGGATGAAGCGCTTCACATGCTCGAGCAGCGGCATGGCCTTGGCGGACATCCGCAGGTCATTGAGCTCGTCCATCGGGTTCAGCTGGAAGCTGGATTGTGCCTTGTCCTTGGTCTCGCTCATCTGGTCTCTCCCAAAAGCGGTTGTTTTGATCAGTTCGGGCCCCGGATCGCGAGGCCCCGGATCGATGAGGTCGAGCGTTCGGCCCGCATCGAGGAATAGGCCGCCAGCTTTGGCGCATATTTGGCCAAAATCAAACAAGCGTTTCAATTTTTCCGCAGCGGGAGGCCGCGATCACTCCAGGCGCAGGCGGTCCGATGCGAGCGCCTGGCGGGCGGCGGCCACGGTGTCGTCGGCCGTCTGGCCCGTGGTGTCGAGAACGTGGCCCTCGAGCGCGCCCATGTCCGCGAACTGATCCCACATGGCGCCGATCACCGCGGCGTCGCGCATGGGATGACCCTCGCGCCCCACGCCGCGGGCGATCGCCTCGTCCCGCCCGGGCCGCAGCACCAGGTAGTCCAGCCGCACGCCGGCCCGGCGGGCGCCATGACGGAAGGGGTCCAGGAACCAGGGTCCGACGATCCCGTCGAAGACCACGGGATAGCCGCCGGCGGCCAGCGCCGTGGCCTGGGCGACCATGGCCTCGGTGGCCACCTTGTTCTGGCCGGCGGATTCCGGGAGCCAGGGTGGGATGTGGCCCTTCACGAAATAGGTCCACAGGTCGTCGGAATGGACGTGCAGGGCGGCCGGGGCGGGCCAGGCCTTGGCCAGCCGGCGGGCGACGGTGCTCTTGCCTGCCCCCGGCGGCCCAGTGACGACGATCAGGCGTCCATCCATGACAGGCTCTCCGCGGCGACGATGAAGGCCGACGCGGCGGCGATCTTCAGCGATTTCACGGCTCGGGGCCATAACCCCGCGGCAGGCCGGATCTAGGCGAGCAGCGCCGATTGGCCGGTCAGCAGGAGCAGGGTGATGACGCCGGCCAGGGCGGCGATGGGCGTAGCAAGTTTGAGCCAGATCATGATGGCCCTCAGATAGTGACCCGCCCAGGTCTCCACCAGTTAAGGATCGGACAGATTTCCTGATCCCGCCTTCAGGCCGGCGTGTGGCACACCGCCTCGATGTTGTGGCCGTCGGGGTCCAGGACGAAGGCCCCGTAATAGTTGGGATGATAGTGCGCGCGCAGTCCGGGCGGGCCGTTGTCGCGTCCGCCGGCCGCCATGGCCGCGGCGTAGAAGGCGTCGACCGTCGCCCGGTCCCGGGCCGCCAGCGCCACGTGCAGGCGTCCGGTCGCGGGACCCCCGGTCCCGATCCAGAAGTACGGCCGCCCTTCCGAGCCGTAGCCGACCTGAGGATGGCCGCCGGTCCGTTCGGCGGACAGTTCCATGATCACGCCGATCCCCAGCGGGGCGAGCGCCGCGTCGAAGAACGCGCGGGACCGGGCGAAGTCGGTGACGGTCAGGCCGATATGGTCGAGCATGGGCTCCTCCTGGGATCGGGACGCGCCATCCTGGAGGAAGGCTGTCCCGAACCTGTCAGCAGAGAGCCGCCGGCGGCTACTTCACCGGCAGCTGGTCGGCCCCGGCGCAGACCTTGGACAGCAGGGTCTTGTCGTCGTCCGACGAGATCTTCTTGGGCGTGGCGGACCGCCAGTTGTCGCTGATCGCCAGCGGCTTGCTGGGCGAGTAGCTGCCCACCAGGACGGTGTTGCTGTTCCGGCAGTCGAAGGCCCAGATCGAGCCGACGCCATCCGTCGCGCCGGGCGCGGAAGGCCCCATGCGCGGCGTCGCGCCCACCTTGCCGACGGCGGTCAGCACCACAACGCGCTTCGATTGGGCGTCCCGGTAGGTGTAGTCGCTGTCGTAGGACCACTGGACATTGTTCGGGCTGACGGCGGAATAGCCGACCCAGGTCTCGGCCTGGGCGCTCGCGCCGATGACCAGTGTGGAAAGCGCGGCTAGCGCTAAGACGCGGCGCATATGGAAATCCTCGAATTCTTCAAAATCCCTCGGCGCGGACCCTAGCGGCGCGGAGCCCGGGGCACAAAGCGGTTTTCGATCCGGCGGTTTCGCCGCACCCCGATCTTGACTCCGGCGGGCCAGTTCCCTACCTCCGCCCGGCGTTAGCACTCAAGGGCCCAGTGTGCTAACAGGGGCCCAGCTGACGCACTGCAATTCAACCGTCCTGAACGGAGAGAAAGAAAAATGGCGTTTCGTCCCCTGGGAGACCGCGTCCTCGTGAAGCGTGTCGAGGAAGAAGAAAAGACCAAGGGCGGGATCATCATCCCCGACACCGCCAAGGAAAAGCCGCAGGAAGGCGAAGTCGTCGCCGTGGGCCCCGGCGCCCGTGACGACAACGGCAAGGTCCAGCCCCTCGACGTGAAGAAGGGCGATAAGATCCTGTTCGGCAAGTGGTCCGGCACCGAGATCAAGCTCGACGGTCAGGACCTCCTGATCATGAAGGAAAGCGACGTCCTGGGCGTGGTCGAATAACCACCCGCGCGACCGCCTTCCTCCCATCAACATAATTCCGAAAGAGCAAAGAAAATGGCCGCCAAAGACGTCTATTTCTCTTCCGACGCGCGCGATCGCATGCTGCGCGGCGTCAACATCCTCGCCAATGCGGTGAAGGTCACCCTCGGCCCCAAGGGCCGCAACGTGGTCATCGAGAAGTCCTTCGGCGCCCCGCGCTCGACCAAGGACGGCGTCTCGGTCGCCAAGGAAATCGAACTGGCGGACCGCTTCGAGAACCTCGGCGCCCAGCTGATCCGTGAAGTCGCCTCCAAGACCAATGACAAGGCCGGCGACGGCACCACCACCGCCACCGTCCTGGCGCAAGCCATCGTCGTGGAAGGCCTCAAGTCCGTGGCCGCCGGCATGAACCCGATGGACCTGAAGCGCGGCGTCGACAAGGCCGTGCTCAAGGTGATCGAGGAGATCAAGGCGACCTCCAAGAAGGTGACCACCAACGCCGAGATCGCCCAGGTCGGCACCATCTCCGCCAACGGCGACGTGGAAGTCGGCGAGATGATCGCGCGGGCCATGGAAAAGGTCGGCAACGAAGGCGTCATCACCGTCGAGGAAGCCAAGACCGCCGAGACCGAACTCGACGTCGTCGAAGGCATGCAGTTCGACCGCGGCTACCTGTCGCCCTACTTCATCACCAACGCCGACAAGATGGAGGTTGAACTCGAAGAGCCGCTCATCCTGCTGTTCGAGAAGAAGCTGACCTCCCTGCAGCCCCTGCTGCCGGTGCTGGAAGCGGTGGTCCAGTCGGGCCGTCCGCTGCTGATCATCGCCGAGGACGTCGAAGGCGAAGCGCTCGCGACCCTGGTCGTGAACAAGCTGCGCGGCGGCCTGCGGGTCGCGGCCGTCAAGGCTCCGGGCTTCGGCGACCGCCGCAAGGCCATGCTGGAAGACATCGCCATCCTGACCGGCGGCGAGCTGATCTCGGAAGACCTGGGCATCAAGCTTGAGAACGTGACCCTCGACATGCTGGGCCGCGCCAAGAAGGTGACCATCACCAAGGACGACACCACCGTCGTCGACGGCTCCGGCGCCAAGGACGGCATCGAAGCCCGCATCGGCCAGATCAAGCGTCAGATCGAGGACACCACCTCGGACTACGACAAGGAAAAGCTGCAGGAACGTCTGGCCAAGCTGGCCGGCGGCGTTGCGGTGATCCGCGTCGGCGGCGCGACTGAAGTCGAAGTGAAGGAAAAGAAGGACCGCGTCGACGACGCCCTCAACGCGACCCGCGCGGCCGTGGAAGAAGGCATCGTCCCCGGCGGCGGCGTTGCGCTGCTGAAGGCCTCCAAGGCCCTCGACGGCTTCAAGGGCGACAATGACGACCAGGAAGCCGGCGTCGCCATCGTCCGTCGCGCCCTGCAGGCCCCGATCCGTCAGATCGCCGAAAACGCCGGCGTCGAAGGCTCGATCGTGGTCGGCAAGGTGCTGGAGAACAGCTCCGCCACCTTCGGCTTCAACGCCCAGACGGAAGAGTATGTGGATCTGGTCCAGGCCGGCGTCATCGACCCGGCCAAGGTGGTCCGCACCGCTCTGCAGGACGCCTCCTCGGTGGCCGGCCTGCTGATCACCACCGAAGCCGCGATTGCGGAACTGCCGGAAGACAAGCCTTCCGCTCCGTCGATGCCGGACATGGGCGGCATGGGCTTCTAAGCTCACGCCCTT
>DASUIJ010000360.1:0-10552 GCA_036279815.1 Phenylobacterium sp.
GCCCGACGTTCAGGCTCTCGTAGACGCCACGGGACACGCCGCCCTGGCGGGTGAAGAACGCATGCCGCACGCCGGGCAGGTCCAGCAGGGGCGAGGTGAGGGGGGTCATGGGGTCTCGAATGCGGGCGGGATGAGGCCGGGTTGGTGCAGGCAGGCGACCTTGAACAGCTGGCCCATCTGGTCGGGCGCCACCAGCCGCTCGAGCTGGCGTTCGATCTCGTCGGACTTGTCCGGCCGGGAATTGGCCAGAGCCTCCGCCCTCGCCCCGATTCCCAGCCGCACCAGGAAGTCCCCCTGGGTCAGGATCGGGGCGGCGACGGCGCCCGCCCGTTCGGCGGCGGCCAGCACCGCGGGGAAATCCGCATGGACGGTCAGGTCGGCCTCTCCAGGGGTGGCCAGGGGCGAGACCTTCCGGTGCCGGACCAGGGCCTGCAGGGTGTCGCCGAAGCCGGGGGCGTCGCGCCCGTAGTCGATCAGCAGCGCCGCGCCGCCGTCGGCGGAGATCCGTGCGCCGATCTCCGCGCCCAACGCCTCCTGGGCGGCAGAGTGTTCGAGGATCGCGCCCGCCGGCGCCGGCGGGAGCAGCTTGCCCAGCGGCGCCGCCGCCAGGCCGAAGGTGAGGTCGCCGGCCGCATCGAGCCCCACCATCCGCTCCGCCCATCCCCGCTCGCCACGCACGAACTGGCGGGCCGGCAGACAGTCCAGAAGCTCGTTGGCGACCAGGAGCATCGGCGCGCCGCCGGGAATCTCGGCCAGGCCGGCCGCCCAGTTCAGCGTCTCTCCCAGGCCCTGGCGCTGCAGGCGGCGCAGGGGCTCGGACACCTCCACCAGCCAGACGTCGCAGGCGGCGGTGAACTCGGGGTCCAGCCGGGTGGCGCGCAGCAGGTCGCTCATCAGCGTTCCGTCGCCGGGGCCCATCTCCACCAGCCGCACCGGATCGGGCCGCCCCAGCCGGGCCCAGGTCTCCACCAGCCACAGGCCGATCAGCTCGCCGAACATCTGGCTGACCAGCGGGGCGGTGATGAAGTCCCCCGCCGCGCCCAGGGCCGGCCGGGTGGCGTAGTAGCCGTCGGCCGGGTCGTGCAGGCAGGCGGTCATGTACTGGGCCACGGTCATCGGGCCCTGGGCCTGGATCTGGGCGATCAGGCGGTCACGCAGGCCCATCGGCCTGCAGCGTCTTCTGGTCGGCGGCCTCGTTCGGCGCCTCCGCCATGCCGCGCCAGATCAGCCAGGCTCCGCCCAGCACCATCGGCGCGCTCAACAGCATGCCCATGGTCAGGCCCAGCGGGAAATCGGGCATGTAGGCGTCGGGCTGGCGCACGTTCTCCAGGGCGATGCGCGACAGGCCGTAGCCCAGGAAGAACATCCCGGCGACCACGCCGCGCCGGTCGAGCAGCTTTGCGCCATGGGTGGCCCAGCGCAGCACCAGGAACAGCACCAGCCCCTCCAGCGCCGCCTCATAGAGCTGACTGGGGTGGCGGGGCATGGGGCCGCCGTCCGGAAAGACGATGGCCCAGGGCACGGTCGTGGGCCGTCCCCACAGTTCGCCGTTGATGAAGTTGGCGATGCGCCCGAAGAACAGGCCGATGGGCGCCGCGGCGGTGATCACGTCGCCCAGGCGGAACATGTCCAGCCTGTTGACCCGCGCGAAGGCGACGACGGCCACCAGCACCCCCAGCGCCCCGCCGTGGAAACTCATTCCGCCGTGCCAGGTCTTCAGGATCTCGACCGGGTCGGTCCAGATCAGCTCGGGGGTGTAGAAGAACACGTGGCCCAGCCGCCCGCCGACGATGACGCCCAGGGTGATCCAGAGGATCAGGTCGTCGATCTGCAGGGTGGTGGCGGCCGGCCCGCGGCGCGGCCAGAGGCGTTCGGCCTTCACCAGGCCCGCGACATATCGCCATCCCAGCAGGATGCCTGCGACATAGGCCAGCGCGTACCAACGGATGGCGATCGGGCCCAGATGGATCAGGACCGGGTCGAAGTTCGGAAAGGGCAAGCCTTGGTCTCCGCGAGCTTCGCTTGTGAGTCTCTGCGCGGTTTAGACGAGAACCCCTTCGCTTTCATCCCCCGGCGCGCCATATAGGAAATATGCAGACCCAGAACCCTTTCCTCGACGAAATGGCCAAACTGACCAACGCCGCCATGGGCCTGGCCCAGACGGCGGGTGACGAGGCCAAGGCCGCGTTCCGCGCTCAGGCCGACCGCATCGTGGCCGAGATGGACCTGATCCGCCGCGACGAGTTCGAGGTGCTCAAGGCCGAGATCGCCGCCCTGCGCGCCGAGATCGCCACCCTCAAGGCCGCGCCCAAGGCGCCGAAAACCGCGCCCAGGAAGGCCGCGAAGGCCGATTGAGGCGACGCCGCTGAACCCTTCAAACACGCGAATGTGGCTCGCGCGCCGGAAGAACCCGGTGACAGCCCTTACGCGAACCAGATTAATTTCATTGTCGCAGGGTGATTCGTGGGGATACCCGCGGCCGCTGCGAAAGGACCGCAGGTCTTATGGACACGCCTCTGTCTGACGAAGACGTCCTTCTCGCCCACGATCCGCTCGACGTCGTGGAGCATGTGCTGCAGGCCGAGAACCTGCAGTTCGATCGAACGGAGGACGGCGATCTCGCCTTCACCCTCTCGGGCGACTGGAAGGACTATGAGCTCTGGTTCGCCTGGCGGCCGGAAGCCGACTGCCTGCAGCTTTGCCTGTCGGTGGACCTTCAGGTGACCCCGGCCCAGAAGGCCGCCGCCTACGAGCTCGCCTCGACGATCAACCAGCGCGTCTGGCTGGGCCACTTCGAAA
This sequence comes from Phenylobacterium sp., assembly GCA_036279815.1. GTDB lineage: Bacteria > Pseudomonadota > Alphaproteobacteria > Caulobacterales > Caulobacteraceae > Phenylobacterium. Next base: position 2,800 of record DASUIJ010000360.1, read on the forward strand.
TCTGGGACGACGGCGAGGTGGTGTTCCGCCACGCCATGGCCCTGATGACCGGGGAACGGCCCACGCTTGCCCAGGCCGCGGCCATGATCGACGTGGCCATGGAGGCGGCCGACCGGTTCTATCCGGCGTTCGACTTCATGACCCAGGGCGGCAAGTCGCCGGCCGAGGCCATCGCCGCCTGCATGTTCGACACCGTCGGCGAGGCCTGACTTCGGCCGCGGGAGCCGGTAGGCTGGCCTGCGACCGACTGCGTTGAGGACCCGGATGACGCCCATTCTGATGCTGGGGGCCGGCCGCATGGGCGGCGCCCTGATCGAGGGCTGGCGCCGCGCCCAGGCCTTCGCGCCCGCCGACCTGATCCTGCGCGACCCTTATCCCACCGATATCGCCCGCGCCGCGGAAGCCGCCGGCGCGCGGCTCAATCCGCCCGACGCTGTGCTGGCGGAGGCCAGGACCGTTCTGCTGGCGGTGAAGCCTCAGCTCTGGCGGGAGACGGCGGCCGGGGTCGCCCACCTGCTGGCGCCCGACGCCGTGCTGGTCTCGGTGGCCGCCGGCGTGAAGGCGTCAGACATCGCGCAGGCGTTCGGAGGGCGCCGGGTGGCCCGGGTGATGCCGACCACCGCCGCCGCCATAGGCCAGGGCGTCGCCAGCCTCTACGCCGCCGATCCGGAGGCCCGCGCCCGGGCCCACGCCCTGTTCGGCCCGGTGGGGACGGTGGTCGATCTGGACGACGAGGAGCTGCTGCACGCCGCCACCGGCGTCTCAGGCTCCGCGCCCGCCTATTTCTACGCCTTCGTCGAGGCCCTGGAGGCCGGGGGCGTCGCGGCGGGCCTGCCGCCGGAAGCCTCCCGACGCCTCGCACGCGCCACCATGGCCGGCGCCGCGGCGCTCATGGCCCAGAGCGGCGCCGAGCCCTCCGACCTGCGCAAGCAGGTGACCTCGCCCAACGGCACCACGGAGGCGGCGCTGAAGGTGCTGATGGGGGAAGGCGGCCTGGAGCCGCTCCTGCGCGACGCCGTCGCCGCGGCGGCGCGGAGGTCCAAGGAGCTGGGCGGTTGACCGCGCCCGGGCGGAACGCGGGGTCCCTGCTGCGTTTCGCGCCCGCCGTCCTGCTTGTGACCCTGTTCGTCGTGGGACTGTCCACCGGCGTGGCCGACCAGCTCTCCCTGACCCAGCTCCGGGCCCACCACCACCAGCTGCACCTCTACGCCATCGCCCACCCGGCGGCGGCGGCCGGCCTCTACGCGCTGGTGTTCGTCATCGCCGTGGCCTCGAGCCTGCCTGTCGCCCTGCTGCTGACCGTGGCCGGCGGCGCGATCTTCGGCCCCTGGGTCGGGGCCGGACTCACCATCGTCAGCGCCACGCTGGGCGCCGTCATCACCTACGCCGCCGCCCGCCTGGCCGGGGGCTCCACCCTGCAGCAGCGCATCGAGCAGGCCAGCGGCGTGGTGCGCTGGATCATCGACCACTTCGGACGCAACACCTTCAGCCACATCCTGACCATGCGACTGATCCCGCTGTTCCCGTTCTCGCCGGTCAATGTGGCCGCGGGCCTGGCCCGGGTGCCGCTGACCCCGTTTGTCGCCGCCACCCTGCTGGGCGAAATTCCGACGGCGACCATCTACGCCAACTTCGGCGCCGGACTAAGCCGGGTGCTGGGGAACGGGACCCGTCCCGATCTGAGGATCCTGGGCGACCCGCAGATCCTCCTGCCGATGGTGGGGCTGGCCTTGCTGTCCCTGGTCCCGACCGCCATCCGCTGGTGGCGCGCCCGCCGCGCCAGGATCTAGACCTTGCCCTCAGGCGACCCTGGCACGGGCCGTCTCCTCGGGCGTGAAGACCATGCTGTCTTCGAAGTCGAGCAGGATATCCATCAGGTCGCCGGGCGAGACCAGCCGGGGCCTGCCTTGCGGGAAGCGGTATCGCCAGAAGCTGATCACATGCTGGATCGCGCCGAGCTGCTCGCCCAGGTCGGCGAACATCGCCGGCGCCGAGAGCAGGAAGTCCCGGAACGCCATCGGCTTGCTGTCCTGGGTCAGGGACGAATAGGCCTTGTCGTAGACGTCCAGCATGGCCTGGACGTTCGAGGCCGTCCGGCCCACGGCCATCTGGAGGCGGTTCTTGGCTTCGGGGATATAGGTCGCGGCCTCCGGGTCCTTCGGCCCGCGCCCCTGGATCTGGGCGATCTCGACCATCACCTGGCCCATGGGCTCGGCCAGGTCGCCGAGCACCCACTTGTAATAAAGGAAGCCCCGCCAGGAAAAGACGCCGTCCATGTACTCCTGGTCGCTCAGCTTCAGGGTCGCCTTCAGGGGCTCGAACCCGCTGTCGGGCGCATTGGACAACAGCTTCTCCACCAGCCGGGACGCGTGGGCGTGGGTTGCGGGGTTGTCGCCGGAGGAGAGGGCGACGAGGGCCATGATCTCCTCACGGACGAAGTCGAACATGCGCTGCACGTCCGCGTCGGAGATCGAGAAATAGGCGCGCGCCGGCTCGACCCCGTGCGCCCGCAGGTGCTCCCGAAGCAGGAAGGGATCCAGCGAGGGCAGGCCGTCGATCAGGTCCAGCACCTGCCGATCCGAGGACCCCGGCTTCAGGTCGTCCCCGAACACCGACTCCACCACCTGGTCGAAGTCCTTCTGGCCGACGAACACGGATCGCGCGCCGACCTTGAGGTCGGTGCTGTCGATGGGGATCAGCAGCTTGGTCGCCGTGGGCCTGGGCGACGCGAAGTGGGCGTACTCGTGTCCCCTCAGACGGTGTTTCAGGATGATGCTGCGGTCCAGCAGCCGGTTCTTGAACAGCGGCGCCTGGGCGAGGTCAGGATCGTCGCCGAGCTTGCGATGGGTCGCCAGCAGGTTGAGCACGCGCGCGGTCGACGCGGACTGCTCCAGGGCCGTCAGCCTGCGAACACTTCTATCGTTTTCCATCAGATCGCCGGGCGCCTGCTACTCGGAATGAACCAGTACATCCGATCCGAATTGCTTAGCCGGCAAAGGTTATGCTTTGCCCAACCGCCGTGTTCGGCGCCTGCGACGATATGACGCGTCATTCCGGGTAGTCTAGGTCGCGGGCCTCCAGGTCTGGGCCTGGCAGATCACCGAAATGCAGCCTTCGACCTTCAGCGTCCCGTCAGGGTTGAGGCCCAGCTTCGAGGCGTAGGTGCGGCCGCTTCCGGGGTCGTAGATGTAGCCGCCGGTCCAGCGCCCGTCGGCCCCCGGCTTGAAGCCCCTGATCAGCTGAAGGCCGACGATCGGGCGCGAGCGCAGGGCAGGGTCGGGATTCTTGGCGTCCAGCTGCGGCTTGCCGGTGGTCCTGTCGAGCGGGTTCCTCAACCACACCACCGTGCCGCACAGCCTGTCGCCGCACGGCGCGATGCGGACCTTTCCGGAACCGGAGGCGGTGAACCAATCCCCGTTGGGCGATCCGGCCGCCTGCGCAGGGGTCGCCAGGGCGATGGCGGCCGCTCCGGCCAGCACGAGACGACGAAGCATCATGGGTTCCTCCCGTTTCCTCGAGATCGCAGTCCCAAATTGAACCGAAGCTGAATGCGTCGCCGAACTAGCCCGGCAGCCGGACGACCGCGCGCAGTCCGCCCATGGGCGAGCGGTCCAGGGTCACGTCGCCGCCGTGGCCGCGGGCGACGTCGCGGGCGATGGCCAGGCCCAGGCCCACGCCCTTTTCGTTCTGGTTGCGGGCGTCGTCCAGCCGGTTGAACGCCTTGAAGGCCTCCTCGTACCGGTCAGCCGGGATGCCCGGTCCGTCGTCGTCGATGACGATCTCCACCCCGCCGGCCGGGCGGGCGGCGGCGGCGACGGCGATGTGTTCGCCATGCACCGCGGCGTTCATCACCAGGTTCGACAGGGCCCGCTTCAGCGCCATGGGGCGGACGGCGGCGGTCAGCTCGGGATCGCCGGTCACGTCCACCTCGGCGCCGGCCCGCACGGCGCCTTCGCTGACCTCTTCGATCAGGCCGCGCAGCTTGACCGTCTCCACCGCCTCGCCGCCCTCGCCCCGGGCGAAGGCCAGGTACTCGTCGATCATGTGCTCCATCTCGGCGAGGTCGCGCTTCATCTCGGTGGTGCGCTTGTTGGGCTCGGCCAGGGCCAGCTCAAGCTTCAGCCGGGTCAGGGGGGTGCGCAGGTCGTGGCTGACGGACGCCAGCAGCGCCGTGCGCTGATCGATGTGGCGCTGGATGCGCGACTTCATCGCCAGGAAGGCGTGCGCCGCCTGCCGCACCTCGCGCGCGCCGTGCGGCTTGAAGGCCGGCGCCTCGACCCCGCGACCGAAATCGTCCGCCGCCTGGGCCAGCCGCTCGATGGCGCGCACCTGGTTGCGGATGAACAGGATCGAAATGGCGGTCAGGATCAGGGTCGCCACCGTCATCCAGAGCACGAAGATATGCCCCTGGGTCGCCACGGCGCGGTCGCGGGGGGCCAGCACCCGCATCACGCCCTGGGGCGTCTGGACCCGGATGTCGACATAGGCGGGGTAGCGGGTGGTGTCGAACCAGAAGGGCGCGTCGAGCCGGGCCGCCAGCGCCCGCTCCAGGGAATGGTCGACCACGGCGAAGGAGTTGGCGCGCCGGCGCTCGGGCAGGGTGCGGCCCGGCTGCATGGCGATGGACAGGCTCATGGACCGCTCCGCCCGATCGGTCAGCTTGGCCAGGGCCGAGGGGCTTGGATCGTCGTGATAGGTCTCCACCGCCCAGGCGATGTCGCCCGCCAGGCCCTCCGACAGGCGGCTGGTCACGGTCTGCCAGTGGGCGTCGAAGAAGACCCAGGTCACCGCCACCTGCATGATCGCCACCGGCAGGATGATGATCAGCAGCGATCGCCCGAACAGGGTCGTCGGCAGGCTGCGCTTGATGATCCGCTGCCAGCGGGCCTGGGAGAACAGCCGCAGGCGCATCAGTCGGGCGCCAGGAGGTAGCCCACCCCGCGCACGGTCTGGAGATAGCGCGGGGTCTTGGGGTCCGCCTCGATCTTGCGGCGCAGGCGGGTGACCTGCACGTCCACGGCGCGGCCGGAGGGATCCACCGTCTCGCGCGCCAGCTCCAGCCGGTCCACCGGCTCATGCGGGTTGCGGGCCAGGCGCTTCAGGAGGGCCACCTCGGCCTCGGTCAGCCGCACGGGCGCGCCCTCGCGACTGAGCTCGCCCCGCTCCAGGTCGAACCGGCAGACCCCCAGCGAGATCGGGCCGGACGAGACCGGCGTCGGCCGGGACTCGGCGCGGCGCAGGATCGCCTCGATGCGCAGCAGCAATTCCTCGGGTTCGAACGGTTTGCCCAGATAGTCGTCGGCGCCCAGCTTCAGGCCCTCGATCCGGTCCTCCGGCAGGCCGCGCGCGGTCAGCATCAGCACCGGGGTGCGCCCCGCCGCGCCCTTGCGCTCGCGAAGCCACCTGGTCAGCGAGAAGCCGTCCTCGCCCGGCATCATCACGTCGAACACCGCCAGGTCGAAGTCGAGGGTCTCCATCAGCCGGCGCGCCGCCGGTCCGCCGGGGGCCGCCGTCACCCGAAAGCCATTGCGGGCCAGGTATTCCTTCAGCAGGTCGCGGATGCGGTCGTCGTCGTCGACCACCAGCAGATGCCGCTCGCCGGCCTCGCTCATGCGCTCGCTCCGCTCTTGCCGCGTCCGCCGGCCAGGGCGGCCAGGATCGCCCGCGCCCCGCCGACGCCGTCCAGCCCGCCCGTCCGATAGGCCTTGGCCAGCTGACCCCGAAGCCGCTCGGCGATGCGGTCCTCGAAGGCCCGGCCCGCCTCGGTGAGGCTCGCGGCGCGGCGGCGGCCGTCGAGATCGCCCGCCGCCTTCTCCGCCAGGCCCTTGGCCTCGAGGTCGCCCAGGACCTTGCTGGCCGCCTGCTTCGACAGGCTGGTCAATCGGGCCAACTCCTGCACGCCAAGGCCCGGGCGCCGCTTCAGCAGGAAGGCTGCGCGCCAGTGCGAACGTCCCAGGCCCAGCGCGCCCTGGGCGGCTTCGGCCTCGAGCCCGGCGTCGACTCCGGCCCACAGCGCGGCTTCCGCAAGCATCATCAGCTCCAGCCCGGCGTCCAGCTCCTCGTCCCGCAGTATGAGCCTGGGATCGGGCGCGACGCTCATGGGCGAAGCCCAGTTTGGACGGCCGGTCCGCCGCCCGCCGAGCGGCGAAGGTGCGCGTATTGATCCATGGCCTCCACTACGCCCCGGCCGTGTTCGATGGCGAGCGGATAAATGGCGGGGAGATCGACAAGCTGACGGAGCGTACCGGGCGTCTGTTCCAATCCGCCGAGTTCCTCGATTTCAACACCCGTTCACGGTGGCCGAGATCGATCAGGCCTGCAAGGACACCGGCGCCGGGATGACCCGCCGCCAGGTGTCGGCGACCCGGGTCGGGCGCTTGGCCCGGTCTTCCCTCTAGATCACCAGCGCGTAGGGCCGCGGATAGGCCTCGTCGCGGGACAGGTAGATCAGGCCCACCACGCAGCGCACGGCGAACCAGACGGTGGTCGCCGCCAGGATCAGCTTGGCCAGGATCAGGAACGGGATCCCGATCAGGATCACGCTGAAGATCGCGCCCCAGACCATCATGACGCAGCCGATGGCGATCGAGGCCAGGCTCAGCCAGAAGGTCCGGATCAGGAAGGTGTAGTGGGTGGCGTGGGTGTGGCTGGCGGGCCCGCGGTTCACATAGGCCAGGATCAGCCCGACGACGGTCGTCACCCCGCCGGTCACGAAGCCCAGCAGATAGAGGACATAGGCGGCCATCGGCAGGGTCTTGTCCTGCGGCAGGTCGGCGGCGGATGGGATATCGGCGCGGTCGCTCACGGCGGCCTCCATGGTTCGTCTCACCGAAATGTGGGCTCTCTTGGCTCGGGCGCCACTTTAATTCGCGTTCATCTGCGGCGCAGCCAGGGCAGGGCCGCGCCGGCGAGGATCAGGAGGAACACCAGGCGCGCCGCCAGGGTGACGCCCAGGGCCCACGAGCCGGAGGCCGCCGCGAAGCCCAGCAGGCCCAGCGCGCCCGCGCCCATCAGGCTCATCACCCAGACCACCGCGCCCAGGAACCGGGGCGGGGCCGGCCGCTGGCGCGCTCGGGGCGCGGCCGCGTGGGCCGCCTCGCGCAGGGCGGCCAGGAAAGGCTCGAAGCTGTCGGTGGCCGACATCGGACGCAGGCCGCCGCCATAGGTCAGGGCGGGGATCGCCATCCGCGCCCGCGGGAAGGACAGCACCACGCCGGTTGGCGACGCGTGCAGGGCCTTCAGGTCGGCGAGGCCGAACCGTCGTTCATGGGCGCCGCGCCGCTCGACGATCTCGCCGGCGTCCAGAGTCCACGATGTCTCCGCCTGCAGGGGCGACAGCCGGGCGCGGTGGGTGACGGCCAAGGCCTCAGCCGCGGACGACGGTGATCTCGACCCCGGCCGCCGCCGCGTGAGGGGCCAGGGCCAGCGGCTTCTCCACCCGCACCCGTGCGCGCATCACCCGCTCGTCGGCGAGGCAGGCGCGGGCCAGGCGTTCGGCGAAGTCCTCGACCAGGTGGATGTGGCCCTCGGCGGCGATGGCCCGGGCGGCTTCGCCCACCATCTCGTAGTTCACGGTCTCGGAGAGCCTGCGGGTGCCTGCGGACGGCACGTCCAGCTCCACATCCACCACCAGCGGCTGGGCGCGGCCCTTCTCGTGGGCGTAGACCCCGATCTCGGCCTCGACCTTCAGGCCGGTGACGAAGATCTTGGTCATGACGATGCGTCCCCCCTTTTGCGCGGGGGACGGCGAAGC
>DASUIJ010000361.1:0-8146 GCA_036279815.1 Phenylobacterium sp.
GGATCGCCTTGCCCTCTTCGAGGATCTTCATGCCCTCGTTGATCATCGGATAGATGCAGCGCTCCAGGATCTCCTCGTCGGAGATCTTGCGCGGATTGGCGCCCGACTTTACGATGAAGTCGTTGATCACCTTCTCGGTGAAGGGGCTGGGCTTGGCCACCCGGTTCTCGTCGTAGTCGTAGTAGCCGGCGCCCGTCTTCTGGCCGCGGCGATCGGCTTCGCAGAGCACGTCGCGGATGGTTTCGCCGTTGGACTTTTCCTTCACCCAGCCGATGTCCAGGCCGGCCAGGTCGCTCATGGCGAACGGGCCCATGGGGAAGCCGAAGTCGTAGAGCACGCGGTCCACGTCCCAGGGCATGGCGCCTTCCATGACCAGCTTCTGCGCCTCGCGCTGGCGCTGGCCCAGGATGCGGTTGCCGACGAAGCCGGGGCAGACGCCGACCAGCACGGCCACCTTGCCGATCTGCTTGGCGAGCTTCATCGAGGTGGCGATCACCGACTTCGACGTATGGTCGGCGCGCACGATCTCCAGGAGCTTCATGACATTGGCCGGCGAGAAGAAGTGCAGGCCGATCACGCTCTCCGGACGCTTGGTCACCGAGGCGATCTCGTCGATGTTCAGGCCCGACGTGTTGGTGGCCAGGATCGCGCCCGGCTTACAGATGGCGTCGAGCTTCGCGAAGATGTCCTTCTTGATGTCCATGCGCTCGAACACCGCCTCGATCACGAGGTCGACATCCTTGAAGCTGTCTTCCATGGACAGCGAGCCGGTGATCAGGGCCATGCGCTGCTCGACCTGTTCGGCGGTGATGCCGCCGCGCGAGGCCGTGCGCTCATAGTTCTTGCGGATGGTGGCCAGGCCCCGGTCCAGCGGCTCCTGCTTCTGCTCGACGATCACCACCGGGATGCCGACATTGGCGAAGTTCATGGCGATGCCGCCGCCCATGGTGCCGGCGCCGATGACGCCCACCTTCTTGATCGGGATCAGCGGGGTGTCGTCCGGAACGTCGGGAATCTTGTTGGCCTGGCGCTCGGCGAAGAAGGAGTAGCGCTGCGCGGCCGATTCCGAACTCGACATGACTTCGCCGAACAGCTTGCGCTCGACGGCCAGGCCCTCCTCGAAGGGCAGGTTCACCGCCGCCTCGATGCACTTGATGTTGGCTTCCGGCGCCCTGAAGCCGCGGAACTTGCGCGCGTTGGCCTTGCGGAAGTTCTCGAAGATCTCCGGATGGCCGCGGGCGGCCTCCACCTTGGTGTTGTTGTCGCGCACCTTCACCAGCGGGCGCTTCTCGGCGACGATCTTGCGCGCGAAGGCGATGGCCTGCTCCCTGAGCTTGCCTTCCTCGACCAGCTCGTCGACCAGGCCCATCTCCAGGGCTTCCTTGGCGGGGGCGTGGCGGCCGGAGGTCATCATCTCCAGGGCCTTCTCGACGCCGGCCACCCGGGGCAGGCGCTGGGTGCCGCCGGCGCCCGGCAGCAGGCCCAGGTTCACTTCCGGCAGGCCGAGACGGGCCGAGGGGACCGCGACGCGGTAGTGGGCGCAGAGCGCGACTTCCAGGCCGCCGCCCAGCGCCGTGCCATGGATGGCGGCGACCACCGGCTTGGGCGAGTTCTCCATCATGTCCTGGACGTCGGAGAGGGAGGCGCCCTTCATGGCGCCGCCGAACTCGGTGATGTCGGCGCCGGCGATGAAGGTGCGGCCGTCGCAGATCAGCACGATGGCCTTGGCGGCCGGGTCGGCGATGGCGGCCTTGAAGCCCTGGAAGAGCCCCTCGCGCACATTGGCCGACAGCGCGTTCACCGGCGGCGAGTTGAGAGTGATGACGGCGACGTCGCCGTCGAGCGCAAGATCGGTCACCGGGTTGATGGCGGTCATTCTGGGCGTCCTCGACAAGGGGGATCCGGGCCGCTTCTCGGAGGGCGACCCTGGCGGATTCAAACGGCTGTTTATAGCCCAGGCGCGAGGTGCGCGAGTCAAAACTGCTTTGGGTTTTCCCTGGGTCAAGCCCGGTCTAAACCAAGCTGACGGTTAAGTTCGCGAACCAAATTGGGAGGCCGGGATGGCTTTGGATCTGTTCTCTTTGAAGGGCCGCGTGGCCCTGGTCACCGGCGGCTCGCGCGGCATCGGCAAGATGATCGCGCAGGGATTCCTGGAGCAGGGCGCGAAGGTCTACATCTCGTCGCGCAAGGCCGGGATCTGCGACGACGTCGCCGCCGAGCTGTCGGTCGACGGCCGCCAGTGCCTGTCCCTGCCCCAGGACGTGTCGACCCAGGAAGGCGTCCAGATGCTGGCCGGCCGGCTCATGGAGGCCGAACCCAGGCTCGACATCCTGGTCAACAACGCCGGCGCCGCCTGGGGGGCGCCCTTCGACGAATTCCCCGAGAGCGGCTGGGACAAGGTGATGAACCTGAACCTGAAGTCGCCCTTCTTCCTGACCCAGGCCCTGCACCCGGCGCTCAAGGCCGCCGCCAGCCGCGAGCAGCCGGCCAAGGTGATCAACATCGCCTCGATCGACGGCATCCGGCTCAATCCGCAGGAGACCTACAGCTACCACGCCTCCAAGGCCGGGCTGATCTACCTGACCCGACGCATGGCCGCCCGGCTGATCGAGGACGCCATCAACGTCACCGCCATCGCACCGGGCGCCTTCGCCTCGGAGATGAACCGGGTGGCCCGCGACCAGGGCGAGCAGATCGCCAAGCGCATTCCGTCCCGCCGAATCGGCCGCGACGAGGACATGGCCGCCGCCGCCATCTACCTGGCCAGCCGGGCCGGCGACTATGTGGTGGGCGAGACCATCGCGGTGGACGGCGGCGTCGCCCTGGCGAGCTTCGGGGGCCTCTGACACCCGCGAGGGGAGAAGAGCGCCACGCTTCGGTCCGGTTTTGCGTTAAGACCTGATCACCTGGACCGAAGCGGGCCCCCGATTGAGCGAGACCGACACCACAAGACCGCCCCCCCGCCGACCGCGTCTCTGGCGTCCGGTGCTGGTGGGCGTGGTGCTGGCCGGCGTGGCCGTGACGGCGACGACCTATGCGGCGCGCAGGAGCCTGGCGCGCGAGGCCCTGACCGGCTGGCTGCGCGACCAGGGCGTCGAATCCGAGGTTTCGTTCAAGGCCTTCGACGCCGACGGCCTGTCCGGGTCCCTGCGGATCGGCCCGGCCCGTGACCCGGACCTGGTCGCCGAAGTGGCGGAGGTCCGCTACGACATCCTGGGATTTTGGGAAGGCCAGCCGCTGGGCGTACGCGTGACCCAGGTGCGGCTGGTCGAGCCCTCGATCAAGGCGCGCTGGCGTGACGGGAAACTCAGCCTGGGATCGCTGGATCCGCTGATCGAAAAGCTCCGCAGGCGGCCGCCGCAGCCGGACCGGGGACAGCCGACGATCGAGATCGACAGCGCCCACCTGCGGCTCGACACCGACTACGGCCGGCTGACCGCCATCGCCGACCTGAGCGCCGACAAGGGCAGGCTCCGGCGCCTGGACGCGCGGGTGGCGCCCGCCGCGCTGAAGACCCGCGACGCCGAGATCCGGCTGGGGGCCTCGGAGCTGCATGTGGTGGCGTTCGGAAACCGGCTGGCGGTGGCGGCGGCGCTGCAGGCCGAGCGGCTGCGGGCCGGGGATCTGTCCGCCGACGGATCGTCCCTGCGGCTCTCGGCCCAGACCCCCTATCCGGACCTCAAGCTCAAGACCGCCGACGGCGACGTGTCTGTGAACCTCACCCTCGACGCCAGGAGCCTGGCCCGGGGGACGAGCCGGGTGCGAAACCTCCGCCAGACCGCGAGCTTCCGGGGCGCGGCCTCGGGCTGGATCGACCGGCTGACCCTGAAGGGCTCGGGCGAGGCGGCGGGCCTGGCGGACGAACTGGTCTCCGGCGGCTCGACGGCGCGGGCCGTGCAGGTGCGCGCCAGGGCCGGCGGCCTGACCTGGAGCCACGCGGGCGGCGACCGGGTGACCGCCGACCTGAACCTGGCCGTCGGAGCCGATCGGCTGGCGGCCAGCCGCGACCTCACCCTCACCCGGATCGCCGGGGCGTTCGACGGACCGGCCGCGGCCGGCGGCGGAGACTATCGGCTGGACCTGTCGGGCGCGCTCAAGGCTCATGGCGGCTGGGCGGGGCTCGGCCCTGCCCGTCCGGGCGATACGCCGGGAGACCGGGGTCTGAAGCGGGCCATGTCCGCCTTCGACGTCGATGCGCCCCGCATCGCGATCCGCGCCACGAACCAAAACCTCGTCCTGAGCCTGCCGGCGGCGGCCCGGCTGCGGCCGGACAACGGCGGCCAGATCGTGCTGCTGCCGACGGACCGACCGCTCTACGCCGACGGCGCGGGAGGCTTCCGCCTGACCGCCGGCGGCGGAAGCCTTCCGACCACAGACCTGAGCGTCGCGCGCTATCGGGTGACCGGGGGCGGCGTGGATGGCCAGGCGCGGCTGGCGGTCAGGGGATCCCTGGGGCCGGTGGAGCGGGGTTCCGTCGAGCTGGCCGGCGGCTTCCGCATGAGCCACGGCGCTTTCGAAATCGCCGCCGACGGCTGCGCGCCGATCTCCGCCGAACGGCTGGAGCTGGGGGTCAACGACATCGAGGCCCTGTCCGGCAGCCTTTGCCCGGGCGGCGGGCCGCTGGTCCGGATCGGCGGCGGCGGGTGGCGGGTCAAGGGCGTGGCCAAGGACGCAGGCGTCAGGGTTCCCTTCCTGGAGGCCCAGGTCAGCCGCGTCTCCGGGCCGATCGAACTCGCCGACGCCAAGGGCGATCTCGGCCTCGTCGCCGACATCCGCGCGGCGCGGATCGACGACCTCGCCAAGGCGCAGCGGTTCCGCCCGCTGCTGGCCCATGGGACCGCCACCCTGGCGGCCGAGACCTGGCGCGGGGCCTTCGCCCTCACCGATCCTGCGGGCCGGCCGCTGGCCCAGGCCCGGCTCGACCATGACGGACGCAGCGGCGCCGGCGGCCTGACCTTCGACACCGGAACCCTGGCCTTCGCGGAAGGCGGCCTGCAGCCGGCGAACCTGTCGCCCCTGGCCGCCGACATCGGATCCCCCGCCTCCGGACAGGCCAGGTTCCAGGGCTCGGTCGACTGGACGGCGGCCGGGTCGACCAGCCACGGGACCCTCGACGTCGGTCACCTCGACTTCCGCAGCCGGGCCGGCGCCGTGAAGGGCCTGACCGGCCAGGTGGTGCTGACCAGCCTGGCGCCCCTTCGCTCCGCGCCCGGACAGACCCTGCGCGCCGAGAGCGTGGTGGGGCTCGCCCCCCTGAGCGCCGCGGAGGTCCGGTTCAGCCTCGACGAGAAGGCGATCCAGGTGGGCGCGGCGAGCTTCACGCTCAGCGGCGGCAAGGTCACCGTCGAGCCCTTTGCGATCCCCCTGACGCCCGCCGCCTCCTGGCACGCGGTGGTGGACCTGGACGGGGTGGAGCTCTCGGATCTGGTGAAGGCCTCGCCCTTCGCCGACCGCATGAACCTGGTCGCCAGGGTCAGCGGCCAGGTGCCGTTCGCGGTGACGCCGCAGGGCGTGCGGGTCTCCGGCGGCGAACTGCACGCCATCACGCCCGGACGCCTGTCGATCCGCCGCGAAGCCCTGACCCAGGTCACCGCCGACGGGGGCGCGCCCGCGACCGGCGCCAAGGCCGCCCCGGCGCCCGCCGCGGCCGCCGACCCCTATTCCGACTTCGTCTACCAGGCGATGGAGAGCCTCGCCTTCAACGAGCTCAACGCCAGGGTCGACAGCCAGGCGGGGGGCCGGCTGCGCGTGCTGTTCCACATCAAGGGCGAACATTCGCCGCCCACCCGCCAGACCATCCAGCTCGCCTGGGGCGAGGTGATCCGGCGCCGCATCGATCGCATCGTGCCGCTGCCTTCAGGCACCAAGGTGGATTTGACCCTGGACACCTCGGTCAACCTCGATCAGCTCTTGTCCGACTTCGCCGAATATCAGCGTCTGCGCGGTTCAGGCCCCGTTCAGCCGAAAGACCGCTAAGCTGCGCCCATCACCCGGAGACGCCCCAGATGATCGATCGAAGACTCTTCCTTCCCGTCCTCGCCCTGCTGCCGGCGCTGGCGGCCTGCGCGCCCACCCTGCATGTGGATGTGAAGCCGATCACCATCTACGCCAAGCTCGACGCCAACGTGCGGCTGCAGCTGGACGAGGACGTCAAGGCGTTGATCCAGAAGAACCCGAACCTGTTCTAGAGGCCTGACGATGATGATGCGCAACAACGGTATCTTCCCTGTCGTGGCCGCCGTGGTCGGCACGGTGATCGCGGGCGCGGCCCATGCCGACATCGCGGCCGCCAAGGCCGTGGTCGACGCCGCCAAGGCCGAGGGCGTGGTCGGCGAGCAGGCGGACGGCTTCCTGGGTTTCGTGAAACCCGGCGATGCGGCCGTGAAGGCCGCCGTGGCCGAGATCAACGCCGGCCGCGCGGAGGTCTATCGCGAGGCGGCCGCCCGCAACGGCGTCACCCCGGAGGCCGCCGGCGGGTCGGCCTATGTGAGCGTGATCGCCGGCAAGCTGAAGCCGGGCGAGTACTACAAGCCCAACGGCGGCGGCTGGGTGCGGAAGTAGCGCCCGGCGCCCACCGGCGCCCTGACGCGTGAAAGAAGACCCGCCTCAGGCAGAGCCTGCCCGCAGCGGGCGGCGGAGCCGATCGACGGCGCCCTGACGGCGGGCGATTTCACCAGGTCGAACTCGCCCTGCCCGTTCGCTTGAAGTTGACGTTTGGGGAAACTTCGTCCTTGGCGCGAGGATGGCCGTCCCGATACAAAGGGGTGTTCGCGCGCGTCAGACGCGCGACCGGGGATGGGAATCGATGTCGGAACGCAACGTCGCCCGTTCGACGGACCGCTTTGCGAAGAAGCGTGAAGCGATCCTCGACGCCGCCACCGAAATCCTCAACCGCCGGGGCGTGAAGGGCCTGACCCTGGGCGTGGCGGCCTCGGCCGTGAGCCTGTCGACCACCAGCGTCACCTATTATTTCAAGCGCAAGGACGACCTGGCCGCCGCCTGCCTGATGCGTGGGATCGAATGGCTGCAGGGCGCGGCCGAGGCGGCCCTGGCCATGCCCACCCCGCCCGAGCGTTTGAACCGCCTGCTGGAGGTCTATCTGGAGCGTCTGAGGCTGACGGCGGTGGGCGAGGCGCCGCCGCTGCCGGTGCTGTCCGACATCCGGGCGCTGAACAATCCGCAGCGGACCGAGGTGTTCGACGCCTTCATGAAGCTGTTCCGCAAGGTGCGGACCCTGTTCGACTCGCCGGACCTGGCCTGGCTGGGGCGGGGGCGCAGGACCGCCCGCACCCACATGCTGCTGGAGCAGCTGTTCTGGGCCGCCGCCTGGCTGCCGAAGTACGACCCCGAGGACTATGACCGCATCCGCCAGCGGATGTTCGACATCCTGATGGGCGGGCTGGGCGTCGAGGGCGCGGAATGGGCGCCCGCCCCGGCGCCCCTGGCGGAGCTGGCCGAGTCGGACGGCCAGGAGGGTCACGAGACCTTCCTGCTGGCGGCCACCCGACTGATCAATTCGCGAGGCTATCGGGGCGCCTCGGTCGACAAGATCTCCGCCGAGCTCCATGTCACCAAGGGCAGCTTCTACCACCACCACGAGGGCAAGGACGCCCTGGTGGTGGCCTGTTTCGACCGCACTTTCGAGGTCATGCGCCGCGTCCAGCGCCTGGCCATGGGCCTGCCCGGCGACCAGTGGATGAAGCTGACCAGCGCGGCCGCCGCTTTGGCGGAGTTCCAGCTCTCGGAGTACGGGCCGCTGCTGCGCAGCTCGGCGCTCAGCGCCCTCCCCGAGACGATCCGCGACGAGCAGGTCGCCCACTCCAACCGCGTCTCGGACCGCTTCGCCTCGATGATCTCCGACGGCATCGCCGAGGGCTCGATCCGTCCCGTGGATCCGTTCATTGCGGCCCAGATGCTCAACGCCACCCTCAACGCCGGCGCCGAGCTGGGATTCTGGGTCCCGGGCGTGAGTCAGAAGCAGGCCGCCTCGGTGTTCGCACGCCCCATGCTGATGGGCGTCTTCACGCGCTAGGCGAGGCCGCCCTCGGAGCTCGCGGGCTCGCCCTCCGCCTCGAGGTCGGCCGCCGCGGCCAGCTTGCGCACCGACTCCGCATGGCTTTCGCGGGTGATGCGATAGCCGGTCATG
>DASUIJ010000362.1:0-9760 GCA_036279815.1 Phenylobacterium sp.
ATGGCCTCGATGTACGGCCTGGCCCGGCGTTCCATTCCGGTTCCCCGCCAGGAGAACCAGACTGTCGTGAAGCTGTCGCGTGCGCGCGGAAAGAAGCGTCGGCGGAAATAAGCCGGGCGCTGGAAAGTTATAGGCGCGGCCGGTCGCTCCGTCCCGGTCGCGCCTTTTCGTTTTCGGACGGGCGCTCAAACCTCAAGGGACCTTGAAGAATGAACGCTGAAGTTCAGAACTCGAACCGTAAGGCCGAACTGCTGGCCAACACCGTCGAGCACGTGGCCATCGACGCCTACGACGCCCGCCCGGTCATCGACGCCATGCGCAAGATGAGCTTCACCAGCCGCGACACGGCGCGCGCGGCCGACATCTGGTCGATGTCGCTGGAAGACCCCGCCTGCTCGACCTGGCTGACCCTCGCGGGCTCCACCTCGGCCGGCGGCTGCATGCACATCTACCGCGACATGGTGAAGTACGGGATGATCGACACGATCGTCGCCACCGGCGCCTCGATCGTCGACATGGATTTCTTCGAGGCCCTGGGCTTCAAGCACTATCAGGCCCAGTCCAACGTCGATGACCGCGACCTGCGCGAGCTCTACATCGACCGCATCTACGACACCTATATCGACGAGGAAGAGCTCCAGAACTGCGACGGGACCATCTACGCCCTGTGCGAAATGCTGGAGCCGCGCCCCTATTCGAGCCGCGAGTTCATCTGGGAGATGGGCAAGTGGCTGGCCGCGGGCAACGCCAAGAAGCCCGGCTCGCTGGTCCAGACGGCGTATGAAGAGGGCGTGCCCATCTTCTGCCCGGCCTTCGTGGACTCCTCGGCCGGGTTCGGCCTGGTGAAGCACCAGGTGGAGCGCATGAAGGCCAAGAAGCCCTACCTGACCATCGACGCGGTGGCCGACTTCCGCGAGCTGACCGAGATCAAGCTGGCGGCGGGCGCCACCGGCCTGTTCATGGTCGGCGGCGGGGTGCCCAAGAACTTCGCCCAGGACACCGTGGTCTGCGCCGAGATCCTTGGCCACGAGGTGGATATGCACAAGTACGCCGTGCAGATCACCGTCGCCGACGTGCGCGACGGCGCCTGCTCGTCGTCGACCCTCAAGGAGGCCTGCTCCTGGGGCAAGGTCGACGTGACCTGGGAACAGATGGTGTTCGCCGAAGCCACCACCGTGGTGCCGCTGATCGCCTCCGACGCCTGGCATCGCGGCTCCTGGAAGACCCGCAAGAAGCCGCGGTGGGCGAAGCTGTTCGAGAAGGCGGCCTAGCCTCCGACCTGCCCACGCAAAAAGACCCCTCCCTGGCGGGAGGGGTCAGTCGCGAGCGCCTATGGGGAGCCGGGCCCGCGCGGGCCCAACGCGGCGGCTCGGTCCTATTCGCAGAAGATGCGAACCTTGGTGCGCTCCTGGTCCACGTCGACGGTCAGGTCGTTGAGCTGTTCGATCAGCTCTTCGAGGTTTTCCGGCTTCAGGGCGTTGATGTCGAAATCGACCCCATTGCGGGCCATGGCGGCGTTCACCTTCTCCCGCGCGTGGGGCGGGATGATGCTGGAGAGCCGGACGCCGGCGCGCAGGAGTTGCATCGGAACCCGCACATTGACCTTGGTCGGCCCGCCATGGCCCTCGTCGGTGTCCACCGCAACGCGCAGGTATTTCGGCGGCGGGCGATTGCGGCCCGCGGGCGCCGGGCCCGGCCCTGGCGCCGCGGCCGAACCGCCGCGTTCCAGGGCCGCGATCAGCCGATCGGCCTCGTCGGCGGTCACCTTGCCCTCGGCGAGCATCTGCAGGATCGAGCGGCGGTCTTCGCTCATGGTCGGGGCCTCCTAGAAGATCTTGATGAGGACCGAGGCGCGGGGGCTCTCGACCTCCACCTGGGTTCCGTTAAGGGCCAGCAGCACGCGGCCGACCCCCAGCACGACATGGGCCGGATTCACCCCCAGCGGACGCGGCAGGAAGACCGCGATCCCCAGCGCCAGCAACAGCAGGGGCGACAGCAGGATCAGGATCGGGCTGAGCGGCAGCCAGAGCCGGAGCGGCCGGCGCAGGCGCGACTCTTCCGGCGGCCGGACGACGCGCCACCGCAGCCGGTCGGCCCGGGCGCTCATGGCCTGAAGGTCCATGCGCCGGGCGCGCCGGATCGCCTTGCGGTCGGGCTCCTGGGCGGGCGGCAAGCTCACCGGCGCCCCTCCAGTTCACGGATCGCATCCTCGGCGGTGATCTCGCCGCGGCTCAGGCGATCGAGCACCTCGGCCCGGGGCGGCCTGGGATCGAGGTCGACGAACTCCAGCATGCCGGCGATGCGGTTCAGGCGCGCCTTCACGGTCGGGTAGCTGACCCCGAACACCTGCTCCATTTCCTTGATCGAGCCGTGGCTGCGCAGGAAGGCGGCGACGAAGATCTGATCCTCCGCCGACAGCCTGGCGAGCTGGGGAAGATCGAACGCCCCTTCGATGACGATGCCCGTGTCCGGAAGCCGCACGCGTTCGACGACGAAGGCGCGCCCCTGGGTGAGCTCCGTCAGCGCTTGCCAGTCCTGGGTCTTTCCTTGGGTCACGGCCATCTCGAATTAATTTAATCAAGTTCTAAATCAACTTTTTTAATTGGGCAAGCAATCTTGCCTGTCGAACGCCAAGGCCGGTTGCATCGTCCAGCCCACCCGGCATGATCGTCCAAGGGCAATGGAGGCTGGGCATGAAAATCAGGCAGGCAGGTTTCGCGGCGGTGGCTGTGGCGGCCCTTGCGGCGACGGGCGTGGCGATCGCCCAGTCCCCGGCGGCGAAAGCGCCGATGAGCCCCGCGCCGGCCGCCCGGTCCGGTTACCTGGGCGAGACCGCGCCGGACACCTACAAGATCCTGCCGCCGGCCCCCACCGCCGGCACGATCCGTTATCAGGCCGACCGCTCGACCTTCCTGGCGACCCGCTCGCTGAAGGACACGCCGCGCTGGGCCCTGGCGCAGAACGACGACAATTCCCGCGGCCTGATCAAGGATCTGGCCTGCGCCGTCGGCGTGGAGCTGACCCCCCAGAACGCGCCGCGGACCTCGGCCATGATCCTGAAGCTGGCGCCCGACGTGAGCTGGGCGACCAACCATCCGAAGGACATCTACAAGCGCCCGAGGCCCTACCTGGTGGATGAGGGCCCGATCTGCATCGAGAAGACCGCCGCCCTGGCGGCCAGCCCTGACTATCCTTCGGGCCATGGCACCTGGAGTTGGACGGTGGGCCTGGTGATGGCCGAACTGGTCCCCGATCGCGCCACCGAAATCCTGGTCCGCGCACGGGCGTTCGGCGAGAGCCGCCTGGTCTGCGGGGTGCACACCATGAGCGCGGTGGAGTCGGCCCGCTCCAACGCCTCGATCCTGGTGGCCGGCCTGCATGGCTCGGCCGCCTTCCGAAAGGACCTGGACGCCGCCCGCCTGGAGATCGCCAAGGCCCGCGCCGCCGGCCCCGCGCCCGACCCGGTCGCCTGCGCGGCCGAGGCGGAACTCACGAAAGCTTCACCATACAACTGAACCTGTTAGTCATAAGTTCAATCCTAGATAGGCCGCCCTTCGCCTTTGACGGGCGTTTTCCGGCCGTTTGAGTCGGAGGCCGCGCATTCCGGGACCCCAGGCCCGGGATTTGCGGCCACGGGATGATCGACGGGTGGGCGCATCATTTTGATCCAGACTCCGCAATCGAGGGCCGCCGTGCGGCAGATGCGTGTCCGGGACGGGCTCCCCCTGAGCCCGAACGAAGAGCGCTATGTCCTCTCCGAAGCCATGGCGACGGAGATGGTCGGCAATCCCCAGGTGATCCGCATCAAGGGCGCGTTCGACGCCCGGCGGTTCGAGGACGCCCTGCGCTGGGCCTGCGACCGGCACGAGAACCGGCGCACGGGCTATGAGCCCGCCGAGGACGGCCGGTTCACGCGCTACGTCGAAGAATTCGCCACCCTGACCGTGCAGCAGCGGTCGATGCCGGGCGCCACCGAGGACGAGGTCCGCGCCGTCGTCGAGACCTGGTTCTACCGCAAGGCCGAGCTCACCCCCGCCGAGCTGCACAGGTACCTGTTGATCCGTGTCGCGCCCGACGAGCACGTCTTCGCCTATTTCCTGCATCACGCCACCGTCGACGCGACAACCTCCCGGGCCTTCATGAGGGAGGTGTTCGAACGCTATGGCGGCGACCAGGACCCGGGTCCCGTGGCGCATCGCTACAGCGACATCTGGGACTGGGACTGGATCAATTCCGAGTCCTATCGGAAGGCGGAGGCCTACTGGACCGAACGGCTCGACGCCGCGGACGACCTCGGCGTCATGGCCGAGGACCGCGCGGCGCAAGCCGATACCGTCGCGGCCCGGCCGCTACGCCATCGACTGAGCCCGGACGTGGCCCGGACGATCAAGGCGGCGGCGACCAGGATCGGCGTTTCGGAGTTCACCTATGTCTACGCGGTGAGCCTGATCCTGCTCACCCGGATCACCGGGCGGCCCCTGGTGCTCACGGCCTTCCAGAGCGCCGGCCGCCGCAACGTGCCGAACGCCGAAGCGGCCCACGGCGTCTTCTCCAACGCCCTGACCCTGGCGACGCCGGTCGATGAGGCGCGGTCCGTCGCGGACCTGGCCAATGCGCTCAAGGGCGACATCCGCGCCGCCCTCGATCACGAGATCTTCCCCTACCACCACCAGATCCGGCGCACCGGCATGTCGCCGCAGTTCGGGATCAACTGGTTCCCGCTGCTGGAGGCGTTGCAGTGTCCCGGGCTGGAGATCACCCGGCCGGACATGTCCTATGGCCGCTACGAGCACGACCTCAACCTGCGTTTCATCCGCGAGGACGACACGGGGATGATCGACCTGCTGATCTTCTACCGGTCCGAAGCCTTCGGGCGCGACCGGGTGGCGGCGGTGGCCCAGCAGATCGAGAACCTGATCGTGGCCCTGGCGGACGACGTCGAGGCGCCGATCGCCTCGGTCCGGTCCGCCGGCCTGTCCCCGCCCGGGTTGCTGCCCGATCCCGCCGCGCCGCTGCCGGCCGGCGGCGAGGCGCTGATCCATTCGAGATTCCTGGACCGGGTTCGCGAGACGCCGGAGGCGACCGCCATCGTCGGCCCCGACCGGAGCTACAGCTATCGCGAGATCGAGGAACGCTCGCGAGCGCTGGCCGGAACCCTGCGCCTCCAGGGCGTCGGCTGCGGGGACCGGGTCGCGATCCTGGCCGAGCGGAGTCCCGACCTGGTCTGGACCATGCTGGCGGCCGCCCGCCTGGGCGCGGTGTTCGCCGTCCTGGACACGGACTATCCCGAGGCGCGCCTGCAGAGCCTGCTGGCGATCTGCGCGCCCAAGATCCTGGTGGTCGCCGGATCGGCCGAGCTTGTCCCGGCGGCCAGGCGCCTCGCCGACGGCCAGGGCGTCGTCGCCCTGCACGCCGCCGATGCCGACGCGGGCGCTCCCGACCTGGACGGCCTCGACAGGGCCCGCCCCGAGGCGCCCGCCTACCTTCTGTTCACCTCCGGCAGCACGGGGCGCCCCAAGGGCGTGGCGGCGTCGCATCAGCCGCTGACCCATTTCGTGGACTGGCAGGCCCGAACCTTCGGGCTGGGCGCCACCGACCGCTTCACCATGCTGTCGGGCCTGTCGCACGACCCGCTGCTGCGCGACATCTTCACGCCGCTCTCGCTGGGGGCGAGCGTGCTGATACCCGAGCCTTCGACGATCACCGAACCGGGCCGGCTCGCGGTCTGGCTTCGCAAGGCCCGCGCCACCGTGACCCACCTGACGCCGGCCCTGGGCCAGGTGCTGGCGGCCGGAGCGTCCAAGGTCCGGGACCTGCCCGATCTGCGCTTCCTGTTCTGGGGCGGCGACCAGCTGCCGGCGGCCCGCATCGCGGAGACCGCGCGGATCGCGCCGCAGGCCCGGCATGTCAATTTCTACGGCTGCACCGAGACCCCGCAGGCGGCGGGGGTGTTCGAATGGGACGGCGACCTGAGCTGGAAAACCCTGCCGGTGGGCCGGGGTTCGGAAGGGTTCCAGCTGCTGGTGGTCGACGCCGACAAGCGGCCGGTGGGCGTCGGCGAGGCCGGCGAGATCGCCGTGCGCTCCAACTATCTGAGCCTGGGCTATGTGGACGCGGGCCGCGTGGTTCCGCCCACCGACCGGGGCCGCGAGGGCGGGGCGGACATCTACTATACCGGCGACCGCGGCCTCTACCTTCCGGACGGCGGCGTGCTGATGCTTGGCCGCGGCGACGACCAGGTGAAGGTCCGCGGCTATCGCGTGGAGCTTTCCGAGGTGACCGCCGCCCTGCTGGCCTGCCCGGGGGTCCGCTCGGCGGTGGCCCTGCCGGTGGGCGAGGGCGAGGACCTGAAGATCGCCGCCTTCGTGGTCGGGCGCGGCGCCTTGGCGAACCCGGCGGAACTGCGCACCCTGCTGGCGACCCGGCTGCCGGGCTACATGATCCCCCAGACGATCCGGCTGGTGGACGAGCTGCCGCTGCTGCCCAACCGGAAAATCGACCGCGCCGCGCTGATCGCCCTGGCGGGGACCACGGAACTGAAGACCCCTTCCCGCCCCGCCGGCCGCGCCACGGAAACCGAGCGCGCCCTGATCGAGGCCTGGACTCCGATCCTGGGCGCCCAGGACATTCCGAAAGAGGCGTCCTTCGCCAGCCTTGGCGGCGACAGCCTCTCCTATGTGCAGGCCTATCTCGCCACCGAGGAAGTGATCGGCGAGGCCCCGGTGGGCTGGCACCTGATGAGCATTTCAGAGCTCGCGACGCTGAAGCGGACCCGCAGCAGCCTGTGGAGCGTGGTGGACACGCCCATCGCCATCCGCGCGGTTTCGATCTGCCTGGTGGTGGCCGGGCATTATCACCTCGGCCGCGCGGAAGCCGACCGCCAGGGCGGCGGCGCCACCGGCGCGCTGATGCTGATCTCCGGCTTCATGCTGGGAAACCTGGTCCTGCGGCAGGCCTTCAAACAGCAGAGCGCCCAGCCTCTGCTGCGCTCGATCTGGAGCACCCTGGTTCCCGTCGCGGTCCTCAGCCTGATGATCTTCCTGCTGCGGCTGCCGGGCGCTCCGCCCGACCCGTACATCTATCTGTTGAACGCCGATTTCCAGGACTTCTCCAAGCTGATCCCGCTGGGCAAGGGCGGCGACGACTATCTCTGGTACATCCACTGCCTGCTGCACATCCTGATCTTCCTCTACCTGGCCGTGCTGGCTCTGGAGGCGTCCAAGCGGTTCGACATCGGGCTTCGGCCCTTCCTCTTCTCGCTGTTCGGACTGGCGTGCCTGACACGGTTCGTCCTGCCCGCCGCGTGGAACCCCCAGTTCTTCGGGGGCTTCGCCAACACCTTCGTCCTGGAGACCGTGGCGCCCACCACCAGCATCGCGACGGTGCTGCTGGGCGCGATGATCGCCACCGCGGCCGGCGGACGAGAGAAGCTGATCCTGGCCCCGGTCGTGGCCGTCTACGCGGCGCTCACCGCCTACTTCTACGGCGTGGGTCCGGCGATCTTCATCGCCGCCGGCAGCGGGCTGTTGCTGGCCCTGCCGCGGCTCCGGGTTCCGAGGGCCCTCAGCCCGGTGTTCCTGGGTCTCGCCGGGGCGTCGCTGTGGATCTATCTCAGCCACATGGTGCTGCGCGACGCGCTGTACGCGGTGGGGATGGGCGTCGTGCCGTGGGTGATGTACGGCCTGGCCCTGGCGACCGGGTTCGGCCTGTGGACCGCCTGGTCGCAGGTCATCGCCTTCGCCAACCGCCGCCTGAGGCGTCCCATGGCCCTGGAGCCCGACGCGGCGGTCTGAGCCCCGCTAGATACCCGCGTACCACTCGTAGCCGCGGTCTTCCCAATAGCCGCCCTTGCCGCGGCCGAAGGCCTTGAGGTCCGACACGGCCTCGATGCGCGAGATGTACTTGGCGTGCTTGTAGCCGAGCTGGCGTTCGACGCGCATGCGCAGGGGCGCGCCGTGGGCGACGGGAAGGGCCTTGCCGTTCATCTCGTAGGCCAGGATGGTCTGGGGGTGGTAGGCGTCGATCAGGTCGATGCTCTCGTAATACCGGCCCGTGCCGTCCAGGGTCTCCTCCAGGCTGTCGAAGCAGTGGACGATCAGGTAGCGGGCCTCGCGCTTCAGCACCGCCTTGTCGAGCAGAGGCCCCAGGCGGGCGCCCTTCCACTGGCCGATCGAAGACCAGCCTTCAACGCAGTCATGGCGGGTGATCTGGGTGCGGCTGGGCTGGGTGCGGAGCTCGGCCAGGCTGAACGACAGGGGGTGCTCGACCAGGCCGTCGATGACCAGCTTGTAGTCGGCGAAGCCGGTCTCCAGCAGGGCGCGGTAGTCGTCGTCGCCGGGGCTGATCGAGCCGTTGGCCCGGAAATCCCTGGAGATGTCGGCGGGGGTGAATTCGCGGGCCAGGGCCTTGCGGTCGATGGTGGCGCGGTGCACCCGGCGGGTCAGGCCTTCGGCGCTCTGCAGGGTCTGCTGGACCTTGGGATTGTCGTTGATCCGGTCGCAGGCGGCGAGCCAGAGGCCCGAGGCGCCCGCGGCCACACCCTTGAGCCAGCCCCTGCGGTTGGTTTCGGCGGTCATCGGGCCTCTCCCTCGACCTCGATGGCGTACCTGCCGGTGACCATCGAGCGCAGATTGTTGAACACGCCCGACACCAGCACCATCACGACGTGGATCAGGACGAAGGCCACCACCAGGGAGGCGCAGATGAAGTGCACGGTGCGCGCCGACTGCCGGCCGCCGAACACCGCGACCAGCCAGGGCTGGCCGGCGTCCACCGCCGGCGACATGGTGAGGCCGGTCAGCACCATCAGCGGCAGGACCACGAAGATCACGCCCAGATAGGCGCCCTTCTGCAGGGCGTTGTAGCGCCTAGCCTCCTCGCCCTTGGGGAATTTCAGCCGGGCGTGGTCGGCGATCTCGTGCAGCAGATGCTTGGGATCGAGCTGGTCCCGGCTGGGCAGGAGATCGCGCTTCACGTGGCCGTTGATCAGATTGACCGCCAGATAGAGCAGGCCGTTGAGGACGAAGAGCCAGGCGAAGAAGAAGTGCCAGTGGCGGCCGTCGACCAGGGCCCGGTAGCTGGGCACGGTGGCCCAGGCGGGGAAGCCCCGGGGTTCGCGGGCGCCCTCCTTGCCGGAATAGCCGAACAGGCCGGTGGTCTCGAGCGTCACCGGGCCGAGGCTGGTGACGCCGATCATCTCATCGCCCCGTTCCACGGCGGTCATGGACAGCCAGGGCTGGTCGAAGGTCGCCTTCTGGCCCCAGTAGAGGGCCGGGTGGGCGTTGAAGATCTGCAGGCCGCTCATCAGCAGCAGGGTGATGGCCAGCAGGTTGATCCAGTGGGTGATGCGGGTCACCACGCCATGGCGGCGGACCAGCACCTTCCGGCTCGTTTTCGACTCGGACATGGCGGCCCCTCCCAGGAAGCCCAGCTTCGCACACCGACGTTACGCAGGCGACCGATCCGTGGATGAGCGCCGTCTGGTGCGAATTCGGCGTCGGCGGCCTGTTGGTTACAGCCGGGCGCCCCTAAACTTCGCCGCTTCGAGCGGAGGGATCCAGGGCGTGAACGACGGAGTGGAAATCTGGGGCGGCGGGGTCAACACCTGGGAATGCGACGAGATGGGCCACATGAATGTGCGGTTCTGGGGCGCCAAGGCGCTGGAGGCCCTGGGCGGACTGGCCGTGCGGCTGGGCATGCCCGACGCCTTCTCGCCCCAGGCGGGCGCCACCCTGATCGTCCGTGAACAGCACATCCGCTT
>DASUIJ010000363.1:0-5651 GCA_036279815.1 Phenylobacterium sp.
TACAACGGCCGCTTCACCGCCTTCCGGCACCTGGCGTTCTTTCCGGAGCAGGCGGCCAACTGGGCCTGGCTCGACCAGCGGGTGCGGGCCTTCAAAGGCCAGCCCAAGATCCTGAACCTGTTCGGCTATACCGGCGTCGCCAGCCTGGTGTGCGCCGCCGCCGGCGCCGCCGTGACCCATGTGGACGCCTCGAAGAAGGCCATCGGCTGGGCGCGGGAAAACGCCACCCTGTCGAAGCTGGATGACCGCCCGATCCGCTGGATCTGCGAGGATGCGCGCCGCTACGTCCAGCGCGAGGCCCGCCGCGGCTCCCGCTATGACGGGATCATCCTCGACCCGCCGAAATACGGACGCGGTCCGGACGGCGAAGTCTGGAAGCTGTTCGAGAACCTGCCTGAACTCTCCGGCCTATGCGCCGAGCTTCTCTCGGAAAACGCCTCCTTCCTGCTGCTGAACGCCTATGCCGAGCGGATCTCCGGCGCGGCGCTCGCGGGCCTGCTTTCCGAGAAGCTCGCCGACCGCGGCGGCGAGATCGAATGGGGCGAACTGGCGCTCACCCAGGAAGACCGCACCCGCGAGATCGGCATGAGCTTCTTCGCCCGGTGGACATCGTGACCGGCCGGGCCGTCACCTCGCTGACCAATCCGACGGTCAAGGCCGTCCGCGCCCTGCACCTGCGCAAGGAACGCGACGAGACCGGCCTGTTTGTGGCCGAAGGGCTGAAGATCGTCACCGAAGCCGTTGAATTGAACCACGCGCCGCGCATCCTGATGTACGGCAGGGAGGCCGAGGAACACCCGCTGCTGCGCCAGGCGGCAGCCGCCACCCGCGCCGCCGGCGGCGAGGTGATCGAGGTCACCCAGGACATCCTCGCCAAGGTCTCCCGCCGCGACAACCCGCAGGCCGTGGTCGGCGTCTTCGCCCAGACCTTCACCCCGTTGACGACCCTGAGACCCCAGGCCGCCCCGGCGTTCGTCGCCCTGCACCGGGTGCGCGACCCGGGCAACCTGGGGACCATCGTGCGCACCGCCGACGCCGCCGGCTGCGGGGCGGTGATCCTGGTGGGCGACTGCTGCGATCCCTATTCGGTGGAGGCTGTGCGGGCGACCATGGGCTCGATCTTCGCCGTGCCCATCGTCAAGGCCTCCGAAGCCGAGTTCGCGGGCTGGCGCTCGGGCTGGCCGGGCTCGGTGGTCGGCACCCTGCTCACCGCCACGGTCGAGCACAGCCGCGCGGACTACGCCAGGCCGGTCCTGATCCTGATGGGCAACGAGCAGCAGGGCCTGCCCCCCGACATGGCCGCGCTCTGCGACGTCAACGTCAAGATCCCCATGCGCGGCCGCGCCGACAGCCTGAACCTGTCCGTGGCCACCGGGATCATGATCTACGCGGCCACGAGCTGAGCCCCATTTCCCTCCCGATCATCGGCAGGCGGGACAACCTAAGGTCAGCCACCTATCAGCTCCGTCAGAAAAACTGACTTGGCTCAGTCGGGTCGTCTCGTCCTTTTAAACCCAGCTTTCTTATGGGATTAAAATGTTCGAGTTCGCCTCCAGACTTGCCTTCGCCGACACCCGTCGCCTTCTCGCCACGGCCGCGATCCTCCCCGCCATCGCCCTTTCGGCGGCCCCGGCCCACGCCACCGACGGCTACTATTCCCACGGCTACGGCGCGCAGTCGAAGGGCCTGGCGGGCGCCGGCCTGGCCTATCCCAAGGACAGCCTGGCGCTGGCGACCAATCCCGCCGCCGCGACGGCGCTCGGGAACAGGGCCGATGTCGGGATCGATGTCTTCTCGTCGACCCGCCGGGCAAGTTTCCGGGGCACGGGGCTCGACCGCACCTATGACGGCGACGGCAGCAAGGTGGCCTTCATCCCCGAGGCGGGGTGGGTGCGCCAGCTGAACGACAAGGTCGCGGTGGGCGTCGTCGCCTACGGCAACGGCGGCATGATCACCAACTACAAGTCCAACCCCTTCGCCCGCTATGGCGCGACCGGCGCGGCGGGGGTGGAGCTGCAGCAGCTCTTCATCTCGCCCACCGTGGCCTACCGCCTCGCCGAGCATCACAGCGTCGGCGTCTCCCTCAATCTCGCGGGCCAGACCTTCCGGGCGCGCGGCATCCAGCCCTTCGCCGGCTTCTCCCAATCCCCCGCCGACTTCACCAACCGGGGCGTCGACGTCCAGTTCGGCTATGGCGTGCGCGTGGGCTATCTGGGCCAGGTCACAGACCGGGTGTCGGTCGGGGCGTTCTGGCAGTCGAAGACCGCCTTCAACGCCTTCGAAAAGTACAAGGGCCTGTTCGCCGAGGCCGGCGACTTCGACGCCCCGTCCACCTACGGCGCGGGCGTGGCCTTCAAGGCGACCCCCAGGCTCGACCTCGTCGCCGACTGGCGCCGCATCGAATTCAGCGGAATCGCTGCAGTCGGAACCCCGCTCAGCCCGCTGTTCGCCGGACGCCCGTTCGGCGCGGATGACGGCCCGGGCTTCGGCTGGCGCGACAGCGACGTCGTCAAGGTGGGGGCCAACTACAAGGTCAACGACCAGTGGCAGGTACGCGCGGGCTACGGCCATGCCAGGAACCCGGTCCCGTCGAGCCAGACCCTGCTGAACATCCTCGCGCCGGGCGTGGTGACCGACCAGTACACGGTGGGCGCCACCTGGACCCGCCCCTCCGGCCTTGAGGTGAGCGGCTACGCCCTATATGCGCCGGAGCACAAGGTGCGAGGCTCCGGCTCCATCCCGGCCCCGCTGGGCGGCGGCGAAGCCGACATCAGCCTGGGCGAAGCCGTGGCGGGCGTCAGCGTCGGCTGGAAGTACTGAACAGGAGTCCACGCATCATGCACCCCTTCCTCCAGTCCCTGATCGGCGGCGGCCTCATCGGCCTGGCCTCCGCCGGGCTGCTGCTGTTCAACGGCCGGATTGCGGGGATCAGCGGCATCCTGTTCGACGCCGCGTCCCGGCAACCGGGTCATTGGCGTTGGGCGTTCCTCGGCGGCCTGCTGGCGGTCGGGGTCGTGGCGCGGCTTAGCGGGATGCAGCCCTCCCCGGCCCTGGCGGCCAGCGGCCTGCCCCTGCTGGCCCTCGCCGGACTGCTGGTGGGCGTGGGGACCAAGCTCGGCAACGGCTGCACCAGCGGCCATGGCGTGTGCGGCATCTCCAGGCTGTCGCCGCGATCCCTGGCCGCCACCATGACCTTCATGGCCGTGGCCGGGATCACCGTCCTGATCGTGCGCCACGCCGCGCCCATGCTGGGGCTCGTCCGGGCATGAAGGTTCTCAGCGCAGCCATCCTGGGCGTGATCTTCGGCGTCGGCCTGCTGGTGTCGGGCATGCTCGATCCCGCCAAGGTGTTGGGTTTCCTCGACGTGACCGGCCAATGGAATCCGCAGCTGGCCTTCGTCATGGGCGGCGCCATCGCGGTCGCCGCTCCGGCCTTCCTCTATGCCCGCCGACGCTCCGCGTCCCTGCTCGACGCGCCGATCGAGATTCCCAAGGGCCAGCCGATCGACGCGCGCCTGCTCTCGGGAGCGGGCCTGTTCGGCCTCGGCTGGGGCATCGCCGGGATCTGCCCCGGCCCCGCGGTGGTGCTTCTGGGCCTCGGCGGCGGCCCGGCCTGGGTGTTCGCGATCACCATGGTCGTGGGCGGCCTGGGCGGTCAGCGGCTGATCGTCAACCGCGTACGCGCGGCGGCCCCTCAGGGAGCCTGAGGCTCACGTCCCGCGAGGCTTGGCCCTGGCGGTAGGCGCCGTATTGGCCGGGTCCTCCGGCCAGACGTGTTTCGGATACCGGCCGCGCATGTCGGAGCGGACATCCTTCCAGGATCCGCGCCAGAACCCCGGCAGGTCGCTGGTGGTCTGGATCGGCCGGTGGCCCGGCGACAGAAGCGACAGCGTCAGCGGGACCTTGCCGTTGGCCACGGTCGGGTGCTCCGAAAGGCCGAACACCTCCTGCACCCGCACATCCACCCGGGGACCCGCCTCGGCGCCGTAGTCGATCGCGAAGCTGTTGCCCGTGGGCGCGGTCCAGCGGGCCGGAAGGGCCGCGTCCAGCGCCCGCTGGCGGTCCCAGGGGATCAGGGCGCGCAGGGCGCCCTCCAGGACGTCGGGCTTCAGGGCCGACAGCGCCCGCACGCCCGGGAGCAGCGGGATCAGCCAGTCGTCCAGCCGGGCCAGCAGAGCCTCGTCCGACAGATCGGGCCAGTCGGTCTCGCCGAGACGGCGCAGGAAGGCCACCCGGCGGCGCAGGGTGTCCGCCCCCGGCCCGAACGGCAGGGCCCCAAGCCCCTCCGCCCGCACCCGGTCCGCCAGGGCGCCCGCGATCAGCGCCGGATCGGGGTTCTCGTCGATCTCCTCCTTCAGGGTCAGCCGGCCCAGCCGCGTGATCCGCTTGGCGCGCAGCCGGCCGCCGCCGCTTTCCTCCAGGCGGTCCTCGGTCTCGAGCTGATCGGCGAAGGCGGCGGCCAGGTCTGTTTCATCCAGCGGCGCGGCCAGCAGGATGCGGTCGCGGCGGTCGCCGCCGCCCAGTTCCGCGATGGCCAGCCATTTCTCCCGCGCCAGGGCGTCGGTGGGCTCGACGAAGGCGCCCCGCCCATTGACCAGTTGGAACTCGCCGGACGCGCCTCGGGCCCGGGCGATGCGCTCCGGATAGGCGAAGGCCAGCAGCAGTCCGTCGTCGAGGGCTTCCCCCCGGCCAGGCTTGCCCGCCAGTCCCGTCCAGCGGTCGGCCAGCGCCCGGGCGTCGCGCGCCCTTTGCGACCGATCGCGCTCGAAGCTTTCCAGCCGGTGGCGCAGGTCGGCGTCGCGGCCGCCGAGGTTGCGCTCCGTCACCAGGGCGGCGATCCGGGCCGCCCGCGCCGCCTGGCCGGTCTCGGCGCCTTTCAGCACCATGTGGGCCAGCCGCGGGGCCAGCGGGAACTCCGCCAGCGCCTCCCCGTGCGGGGTCAGCACGCCCTCGGCGGTCAGCGCGCCCAGGCGGCGCAGCAGGCTGCGGGCCTCGGCGAAGGCCGCGGCCGGCGGCGGGTCGAGGAAGGCCAGGCCGGCCGCATCCTTCGCGCCCCAGCGCGCCAGGTCCAGCGCAAGGCCCGACAGGTCCGCATCGAGGATCTCCGGGTCGGCATAGGCCGGCAGGGCTCGCGTCTCCGCCTCCTCCCACAGCCGGTAGGCGACGCCGGGTTCGGTGCGCCCGGCTCGGCCCCGACGCTGGTCGGCGGCCGCGCGGCTGACGCGCACGGTGGCCAGGCGGGTCAGCCCGCTGGCCGGGTCGAAGCGCGGCACGCGGGCCAGGCCGCAGTCGATGACGACGCGCACCCCCTCGATGGTCAGGCTGGTCTCGGCGATGGAGGTGGCCAGCACGACCTTGCGGACGCCCGGCGGCGCCGGGGAAATCGCCCGGTCCTGTTCGGCCGGGTCGAGGGCGCCGTAGAGCGGGGCGATCACCACGTCGGGTCGGCGGACACGCTCGGCCAGCAGGTCGGCCACCCGGCGGATTTCCCCCTGCCCCGGCAGGAAGACCAGCAGGCTGCCGGTCTCCTCCGCCAGCCCCCGCTCGACGGCGCGGACCACCCGGTCCTCCAGCCGCAGGCGTTCGTCGCGCCCGAGATAGCGGGTGTCCACCGGATAGGCGCGGCCCAGGCTCTCGATCACCGGCGCGCCG